>NZ_CEVWNY010000004.1:0-76173 GCF_982384815.1 Desulfitobacterium sp.
CCTTGTCAAACAGGCGAAGGATGATTTTAAGCATCATCTTCCCGATATGTCCTTATGCAACCTTCTTAGTAACAAGGATGATAAAAATGCCCGCATTGTCTTTTCTACCTATCCCACCATGCTCAACGCCATCGATACGGCGAAAACCGCCGAGGGGCAACGGCTTTTTTCCCCGGCCCATTTTGATCTCATTATTATCGACGAAGCTCACCGCAGTATTTTTAAAAAATACCGGGCGATCTTTGAGTATTTTGATGCTATTTTAGTGGGACTCACAGCAACCCCCAAGACTGAGGTGGATCGGAATACCTATGACTTTTTTGAAATGGAGCATGGGGTCCCGACTTTCGCCTACGCCTATGAGACAGCCGTTCAGATAGATCGGGTCCTAGTGCCTTACCACAATATCGAAGTCACCACGAATTTTTTAGAGCAGGGGATTACCTATGAGGAGCTTTCCCCAGAGGATAAAGCCCGCTATGAGGAGGATTTTACCGATGAAGACGGGGAGATGCCCGATTTTATCCCCTCGCCTGCCTTGAATGAATTTATCTTCAACCAAGCCACAGTGGACATGGTCCTTGAGGATTTAATGACGAAGGGGATCAAGGTTGCCGGTGGGGATCTACTGGGGAAAACGATTATTTTTGCCCAAAACAAAAAACACGCCCAATATATCATCGAGCGCTTCGATAAACTCTATCCCCAACTGCGGGGCAGTTTTGCCAAGCGGGTCATCTGTGATGATGCCTATGCCCAGACCATAATTGATGACTTCAAAATCCCTGAAAAACAACCCCATATCGCTGTGTCGGTGGATATGCTGGATACGGGGATTGATGTGCCGGAGCTTGTCAATCTGGTATTTTTTAAGCGGGTTCGCTCGAAAACGAAGTTTTGGCAAATGATCGGTCGGGGGACGCGGTTATGCAAAAATCTCTTCGGCGACGGTCAGGATAAAACCTACTTTATTATTTTTGATTACCTGGGTAACTTTGAGTTTTTCCGTGTGCATAAAGAGGGTTTAAAGGGTAACGATACCCAAAGCCTATCGGAAGCGATCTTTGCCAAACGGGTCAGGCTTATCCAATTTTTGCAAGAGGGGACTTTTAGTGACGAGCCTTATCAAGCTCTGCGCACTGAGCTAGTCGATACGGCAAGGCAGCAGATTGTGGCTTTAAACACGGAACTGGTCTCAGTGAAAATGCAGCTTCAGTATGTAGAAAAGTACAAGCAAGCCGCAGCTTTCACCTGCTTAACAGAAAGTGACAAGCATAACCTAGTTACCTTTCTGGCACCCCTAGTTTATATGGAGGATGCGGATGAATTTGCCAAGCGCTTTGATAATCTTATGTATGGCTTAATGATTGCTCAGATCGAGGCAAAGCCTCAGTTCAAAAAGAGTAAGAAACAGCTTATGAATCTCTGTCTCGAGCTCGCTAAGCGGGCCACGATACCACAAATTAAGGAAAAACTGGCAATTATCAATGATGTTGGGACTGTGGATTTTTGGGAGAAGCCGGGTCTTCTGGATTTTGAAAGGGTGCGGGTAGAGCTGCGGGAGTTGATTGAATTCATCGTGGGTGAGGGTGAAAGACCGATCATTTACACGAACCTTGCCGATCAGGTCCTTCGGGTTAAAGAGGGGGAGGCCCTAGACCCTGCCTATGACTTTGAAGATTATCGACTCAAGGTCAATCGCTATATCGAGAGCAACCGGGATCAGGTGGCCATCCATAAGCTGCGCCATAATATTCCCCTAACAGTGCTTGATTATCAAAGCTTGGAGCGGATCTTTACCGGAGAACTGGGGACCACTGAGGATTACCAACGGGAATTCAAAGACACACCCTTTGGTCTTTTGGTTCGCAAGGTGGGGAAAATGGAATATGCTGCTGCCACTGCGGCTTTTTCCGAGTTTATCAATGACCAATCCCTTAACCAAGCCCAGATCGTTTTTGTTAAAAAGGTGATTGATTACATCGTCCAAAACGGTTATATGGAAAATCCGGCTGAGCTCATGAAGCCACCCTTCGATAAACCCCAAAACCTCATGAAGTTATTTGATGGGTCTAAACAGAAGAAGATTTTGGAACTGGTGGCTAAGATTAAAGAGAATGCGATCAAGATAGTAGGTTAGGATTGCATTAGAAGTCGCACATCAAGTTATCATCAGCTGAAATTCGCATAATTATCTGCTATAATATGGGAAAGTGATGCTTGCTGAAAGGACTGATTAAATGCCACTACCACAGAAAAAGGGTGACTATTCCTATGCTGATTATCTAACTTGGTCAGAAGATGAAAGATGGGAAATTATCGACGGCACAGCATATATGCAGGCGGCACCATCTCCTCTTCACCAAGAGATATTAGCTAATTTGTTAACACAGTTTCATCAGTATCTTTCTGGAAAGTCTTGCAAAGTGTATCCTGCGCCTTTTTGTGTTAGATTGATTGAAAAAGAAGAGAAAAAGAAGGAAGATATTAGAACAGTTGTTGAACCGGATATAGTTGTAGTCTGTGATAGGTCTAAAATTGACGATAAGGGTTATAGTGGCGCTCCGGATTTGATCATTGAAATTGTATCACCATCATCGATTAAGATGGATAAGCTTATAAAATTCAATTGGTATGAAAAAGCGGGGGTTAAAGAATATTGGATCGTTGAACCAGAGGGAAAGCTTATTAGTATATTTATACTAAGCGAACAAAGATATGGTCGCCCCCAGATATACACTGAAGATGATAAGGTTAAAGTTTCGATATTCACGGACCTACTCATTGATTTGAAATCGGTGTTTTAAGGTGTAACGAGTTGTAAATCGAAAACGAACTATATAAAAAGACCGTAGCAAAGCCATTTCCATCAGGGCTTGGGTATGTTCCGTAGAGGTGTTCATAACCATCTTCATGACTGAAAGGGAAGCTTGCTGTTTAAGTTGTGCCTGATTAGAGATAATTGATAAAGCGGCTATATATCATTATTTGGTTAGTTTAACCAGCACTTATCTGTGCCGTTCATCAAGGTCTGGACCTCGGGAAAGGTTAGCGGATTGTTTTCAAGCTTGGAATGGCAAGACAGGAAAAATAAGATGCGAAAATACTTCTATATAGACAATACATCCCGGATAGCCCTAATATACTCCGGAGTTGTTCCGCAACACCCGCCAAACCATTTGACCCCCATCTCGGCCATGGCTTTGATATATTGGGCAAATTCTTCAGGTTTCACATTATATACTGTTTGCCCGTCGATCGGTTTTGGTAATCCGGCGTTAGGCTGAATTAGAATTGGTAGGGAGGTGGAAGCTACAAAAGCTTCAACAAGGGGCAGCATTTCCTTGGGACCTAAAGAACAGTTAGCCCCAACGGCGTCAACTCCGTATTCCTCTAAGGTCGTGACAACGGCTTTCACGTCATGGCCCATGATGGTTTTACCACGCTTTTGAAAGGTAAGGGTACAGACGACCGGTAGGGAAGAATGATCTTTCACAGCTTTAATGGCGGCTTTGGCTTCGTTTAGATCAAAGAAAGTTTCGACTAAAGCCAGGTCGACTTGCCCTGTTGAGGCTGCAGCCTTGACTTGACGAGCGTATAAATCATAAGCTTCATCGAAGGATAATTTTCCTAAAGGTTTAAGAAGCTCACCGGTTGGTCCCATATCCAAAGCTACTAAATTATCTCCGGCAGCTTTGCGAGCAATAGTCACAGCTGCCTGAACCACTTCTTCGACGGAATGCCCGACCCGCTCTAGCTTGGTTTCAATGGCACCGAAGGTATTGGTGGTGATGACCTGACTGCCGGCTTGAATGTAACTCTTATGAATTTCTTCGATTACATCTGGCTTCGTAATATTAAAGAATTCCGGAGGTTGGCCGGGGCTAAGCCCGTATTTTTCAGCCATTGTCCCCATGGCTCCATCAAAGATCACAAATGATTGGCTGTCTAATTTCATGATAAAGACCTCTCAGTAAATGTATTGATTAATCTCCGATTAATGCTTTAATCATTGAGTGCAAATAGTGTTTTCTTCGCAATTCTGCAAAAGGGATCTGTTACGTTTAAAGAACTGGATGAAATTCAAGATGAATTTCAAGTCTCCTGCATCCAAGTCACGTACCGCTCTTAGTACTGACTGTACCCTCGGATCACTTAATAACGATAAAAGATCAGAGTTCAGTGAGGATAGAAGATTCTCTACGTCTTCCCGCTCTAATAAAAAATAACAAACGGAGACTCCCAAGGCTTGAGCCACACATTCTAAGGTATCTAAAGATGGTTCGGCTTGATTGTTTTCAATCTGGCTGACCATGGCCGGACTAATCCCCGACTTATCCGCAAGAGCAACTCCAGTCATCCCTTGCTTTTCCCGTTCCTGGCGTACTCGCTCGCCAATAGATAGGGCATCGGTTGATTTCTCTAAAAAATAGCGGACGGTTACACTAAGGGAATTAGCCAGGTGGCTAAGGGTCTCCAAATCGGGTTCTAGCGACCCTTCTTCATAAGCCCGGATATTTTCCGGCGGAATGCCGGTGAGTTCGCTGAGCTCATCGATACTTAGGCTTCTGCCACGCCGGATAAAGGATATTTTTCCTCCTATAACCTTTTCGGTACCTATACCCAGAAGATATGTAGGTGATATATTTAAGGCGTCCGAAAGCTTCTTGACCATTGCCACCGAAGGTTTTTTAACTTCACGTTCGACAGCACTTAGAAAGGAGCAAGAAACTCCTAATTGATCCGATAATTCTTGTAAGGTCATTCCTCTTTGTTTGCGAAAATCACGAATCGTTTTGCCAAGGGCCATTCTTTAATCCTCCGGTTTTT
This sequence comes from Desulfitobacterium sp., assembly GCF_982384815.1. NCBI lineage: Bacteria > Bacillati > Bacillota > Clostridia > Eubacteriales > Desulfitobacteriaceae > Desulfitobacterium > Desulfitobacterium sp. The sequence continues at coordinate 4,831 of NZ_CEVWNY010000004.1, forward strand.
ATATAAGTTTAATGTTTCTGTTCCTTTTTTAAACTATTATACTATAACATGCTACTGATGATGATGTAAAATTTTGAACCCGTCGGGGTGGTTAATATTGCCGAATAAAATAAGCTTCTGTGTATGGAATCCTTACACAGAAGCTTTCTTTAAGTATGGGATTGAAAATTAGGAACTAAAGGAACGATTTGTCCTAGCAAAGGTCTTCTTACCCATTGTTATACGATTTACCAATCCAGGCATAATAAAAATCAGAAATACTGTAAGTATAAGAAGGATACTCACTGCGATCCATTCATTCACCTCACCAAAGGTATACAGCAATGTACCGGAAACAGGAAGTTCTTCGCCACCTGCTACAATATTGTAGCGAAGTGCAAACACTCCGATAAGACTTAATAGGCCGGAAATCCCAAGTGCTTTTGCGGAACGTTTACTCAATACAAGAATGACCAATGGAATAAGCATTCCTATGATTATTTGGACAAAAACGAAAGTAAACTGTTTGGGGCCAATAAGCAAATGCTTAACCAAAGCCCGCCCTGCATCATTTAACATGAAGATAGCGAGTAGGTGAAAGGCTAAAAGTGAGATTTCTAATACCACCATCCAGATCTTCATGGAATGAATCGCTTCTTCTGTTCCTTCTCCCGCGAGGTGAATTGTTTTTGGAAAGAAAGTTTGAACAAAGCTGATTAAGCTGAGTCCTGCTATGGAACCTGAGATAAGGAATAAGACTGGCAATAAAGCGGAATTCCATAATGGCCGCCCAGGAACTGCAGCCAACAAGAAACCCGTATATAATCCTAAGGCAGCAGCAAAAACAACACCCACTTGGCCCCAAGGCTTGCATCGCGTATCATCTGTCCAGAGGAACCAAGTATAAACTAGACAAACTAATCCATAAATCAGAAGGATAAAAGAACCCCAACTCATAACGGAGAAAGGATTTACATGGATGAATAGGGTTAGTGCTCTCAGTGGTTGTCCTAAATCCACTACCAAGGCCAGCAGCCCGGGTATTAATGTTGCCAAAGCCATTATACTAGCCGGTTTAGCTAACGGCACTAATGTTTTCTGACCAAAGACCGGGCCGCAGCTTGAAATGAGGAAGAGTCCCGCACTTAAGCCGGCGAGGAAAAAATAGACAACAATTAGGGGGCCAAAGGCCGCATGATGCTGAATTTGATACACATAAGCAATGTCCACGTTCCTTACCTCACTTTCACAAGGTTGGCATAATCTGCGCCGGCTAAGGCATCATCCAACCCAATATAATAGACACTGGGCCTGGTACCCATCTCACGTTTTAATACCTGAGCTGGATGCTCATTTAAGAGTCGGCTCACTTCACTATCGGGATCATTTAAATCCCCAAAGAATCGGGCATGAGCAATACATGTGCTGACACAAGCCGGAAGAAGCCCACCCTTGACCCGATGCAGGCAAAGATCGCATTTTTCCGCTGTTCCTTTTTTTGGATGCAAATAACGTGCGTCATAGGGGCAGGCCGATATGCAATAGCGGCAACCAATGCATTTTTTTTGATCTATGACAACTACGCCGCCTTCATCACGATGCGTCGCTTTAACCGGGCACACTTGTTCACAAGGGGCCTGTTCACACTGGTTACACAAACGCGGCAATTTAACCCTCGTTACGTTGGGGTATTTTCCTTTGTCCGCTTCGACCACCCAAGAGCGAAAGAATTTCTCCGGAACATTGTTTTCCATTTTACATGCTGCGGTACAGGCATGGCAGGCCACACATCGGCCCAGATCGATAACCATCCCGTAATGCGGTTCTAGCTCGGTGCTCATTCGTTATCCCCCTTAATAACTAAATTAATCATAGGATTTACGCCTTTTCTAATCTATACGCGCCACCATTTCGACTGGGAATGCCTGTACTCATTTCACTAAAACCAAAGATCGTCTTAAATGTAGGATCGATCAACCCGATTCCGCTTAAGAGGATACCCGTTCCCAGCGTAGCATCGCCACCGATATTGTTAGCCCCTACTTTATGGGCCCGGCTTCCGTACTCCCAGTGGCCATAACCGAATGCTACGGCAACCGTACCGGCTGCAATACCCGGCCGAGTCTTCAGGATTCCGACAACCTCCCCACCGGTGGCCGAAATAAGCTTAACCTTATCACCGTCCTTTAATCCGAAGCGTACGCAATCATCGGTGTTTATCTCGATATTATTGGTAGCGTTTAAATCACGCAGCATGGAGTTTACCAACATTGTTGCACTCCGGAATTTGGCCTTATATGAAACTCCTTTTAAGGGCCATTGCTCTTCCGGGAATGATTTACTCAAGGGTGTACCATCCGCAAAAGTTTCGGGGTTCCAGCCCAGGACACCGGAGAATGGTTTGCCTGTAATCGTATTCCGGGCGGTTGCCAAAGCCTCTGAGTAGGTTTGGAAGCAGCCGGGATTTGCATATTTATAATCGTCTCCGTCATAACCCGATCCGTATGGCTCAAACCGCCCCCCTCTAGATATGACATATGCGACTTTAGACCATTCCTCCGGTCTGACACTTTTTTTCCACATAGCTGCCAAGTTGTCTAAATCTTGAATTTTACTTTCCTCTGCGGAGAGATCAGGAACCGGGATATCATCGCATGCTATGTTAGCGATTTTTTTCAGGAAGAAGTCTTCGGGCTTATTTAGGGGATACATTTTTTGATCCGGGCCCGGGATTGCCTCATCTCCATAACCTGGAACCCCAATCATTTTAGCCACATCGATGAGATAGTTTTCGAAACAAGCATAACGCCCGTCTTTGAGTTTTGCAGTCAGAGGCTGAACGACCGGCCAACGGACGGTTGTTCCTTTACCGGCAAAATTCCCCCAAATGTATGGAAGTCCCCAACTTTCGTACTGTGTCGTATCCGGAATTATATAGTCTGCTAGGGCAGTTGTCTCACCCATAAAGGCGTCAAAAGCGATAAATAGGGGAATGCGTTCTACTTTCTTCATTTCATCGACGACTAATTGATGCGCAGCTCCCGGGGTAGAGAAAACTGGGTTGGCCATCCAAACCATTAGAACTTTGCACTGGTAAGGATAGCTGTTCACCATGGAAAAAATAGCTTGATTATCGGAGTTGCCGCCAACAAAACTCATCGTTCCGAAAGAGTACCAAGGGAGCTTTGAAGGGTAGGGATTTTCCCCCTTAGCTACTTTATTTTTATACTCGGTGGTTTGTTCGTAGACCCCGGTGCGGCAGATGGGCACTCCCTGCGGTGGCAGAGCCTTGGGTATTTCAAGTAACTTATATTGATTCATTAATAAGTTAAATGATGCGCCGCCAACACCGGGAATCATGCCGCCTTTTTTATAAAAAGCTCCTACTAAAGTCGCCAATACATGGTGCGCCATAGCTCCGTCCAGACCGTTCGCGGCAGCAGTGTTACCCATCCCATCAATCCCGACTTTGGTTCCGTGGGAAGTGAATTCTTTGGCAATTTCAATAATCGTTTTTTCAGGAACGCCGCAATCTTTGGCATACGCCGAGATTTCTTGACGGAAGGCGCTTTCCTTTAAGAATAAGAAGCCGGTTTGTACTTTGATTGCTACGCCGTTTTTATCTTTGACTTCACCGCTGAAAAAAAGATCCCCTTCCGCTGATTCGGTATAGACTACCGGTTTACCCTGAGCTTTATCCATTACGATAAAATAGTCCGGTTTTTCGGGAGATGTTCCAATCGATTGAGGCGGATCAGACTCGGGAAGGGAAGGCAAGGGAAGACCCAAGTCCTCAGCCCGCAGTATTTTTCTGTCATTCGGATGGTTGGGATCATTAATCACAAGATGGCAGGCATTGGTCCAGCTGTTGAATCCTCTTTCTTTCGCCACTTTAAGATTTGGGGCCGTCAGATAAGCCGCATTATAGCGATCATTCTCGATAATCCAGCGTATCATAGCCAACGCAAAGGCCCCATCCGTTGCAGGTTTGATTGGAATCCATTTTCCGGCGTCTCCGATTGGTGCGATCGCCCCCCCCAACATTACGGGGTCAATAACTACGAACTTCAAGCGTCCTTCCTGCGCCCCCCGTGTCACCTGTCGGGAAACCATCTGAAATGGCGATCCACTGTGTCCCGGAAACATCCCAAGGTAGATTATAAACTCCGCATTTTGCACATCCGGTTTAACTAGGTTACCGCTAGCTACCTGCGCCGCAGGTATTTTGGAACCGCCTCATGTATATCCATGGGTATACATATTTCTGGTTCCGAAAGCACTCGCGAAGCGGCCGCTGAAGACCGTACGGCCATCAAAACGTCCGCCGATCATAACTAACTGGTTAGTCTTAGGGCCTAATTCCGGCTGTTCCGGGTCAATAGGGGCGGCGGGATCATAGACATGTTTTAACCCTTCGATCGGCATGGTCTCACCAAGATGCTCAAAAGGAGTTCCTCCCTCGACTGTTTCTTTAAGGGCCTGCTCCCAAGAGATCGGCTCCCATTTGCCTTCCCCGCGCTTATCCGCACGTTTAAGGGGAACAAGCACTCGATAAGGATCATAATGCGCCTGCAGGGTTGCATTCCCACGGGCACAAAGGGTTGCACGGGCCTGATGTCCCTTGTCTTGATAGTGACTAAAGGCAAGGTAGCTTTCTGTTAAAGGTGCTTCAATGGGAAGATGTGGTTCCGCATTCGTTGGATTGTACGGATTTCCGAAAACACGGATAATTTGTCCAGTGCGTTTGTCAATCTTGACACGATTCCCGCAGGAACTATAACACCCTAAACAAGCGCTATTGCGCATTATTATATTAGGATTGAGTTCTAGTTCGCCTGACTTGGAATTTACACGGGCTTCCAGTTCCTGTCCAACCCCCGTTGCGGGAAAATGGTCAGGGGCTTGTTCGGCCAAACTTATCCTTTCCATGCCTAAACCGGCAACCGCGGCTGCGCCGAGTACAGCTGATAATTTAATAAAACTTCGCCGTTTCAAAATTGTTTCACTCCTTCATTTAAATAAATTTAGAATTAAAGGATCGCCAATTCCCAGTAATAATCCATCTCATACCCCCTTTCACCTTGCAGGGCTTTAGTTTTTATACCACTGCATTCCCTGGGGATTCGCATCGCGTTCCAGCTTGTTTAAATCCGTTGCGACCCAGATTTTTGTAGCAACAGCAGCTTGCGCATAGTAACCTGGGGCAAGATCAGATAAGGCTTGGGCAAAATTTTCGATCCATTGACAAAGATGTGCACGTAAGAACTTAATCCCGAAGTCCCGCCATTTTATAGCTTCGAAGGGATTATCCTTACTCCAAGCCGTTCGTTCCGCACCACAAAGCATTCCCATAAAGGCTAGCTCAAACCCCACATGATCCGGCAGGTGAGTTTCCTTTAGCGGTGTAAACACATTAAGTGTCCGGGGCTGAAAGTCTGCCGCGGCATAACATGCCGCAACATGGCTCGCCTCTATACTGTTCAGAGTTCCAAAGGGCTTTTTTTCCCCCGATTTATAGGTCAGTAAAGCAGACTCGTACGGCGGAACATATTTTCCGGACATCGGAACAAAAAAGCAGTCATAATATTCTTGATTAAGTCCCTCGGCTAATTTATAGCTATCGCCCGCGCTAACAGCTGAAAACATGTATGAAGGAGCTTCTAATTCCTTTAGTAAGCCTTGTAAATCATCAATAGATTTCAAAGACTGCGTAACTTTCGGTTCTTGAAGAAAGATTTTAGCTAAAAAGGTATAGATATTACCCCGCGTTTGGGTGTTAATCACCATATCCTTATACATAAAGTCACATATCCCCTTTCGAAGCTTTGCGTAAGCGCACACTATTACTCACTATGCTAAATTTTTAATCCCCGAGATCTTTGATCCTCGCTTAAATCAGTCCTCCTTGTAGCGGATTTCACACTCACAGACATAGACGGTTCAGATAAATAACACAATTACTTAATGTAGGTTCAAAAAAATAAACCGTTTAACTATTGGTGTAAAGGATTTGAACCAATAATTAATAATTTTGATAGAGTATATTCTGCAAAAGATAAAAAATTCCTTCCGCAAAATTAAAAATATTTTAACTACCTAACCCCGCCTATTACGATCTGAGTTTTTAAGTTAGAATATGTAATGAAGAACTTTTTAGTTAGGCTGGTGGAGGATTATGGAAAAGAATTATCCCAGTACCCCTCTTGATATTGTCCTCTTCGATGCCAATAGTTACTATGCTAGTTGCCATCAGGCAGTGGATCCGGAGCTAAGGGGTAAGCCTTTGCTAGTGGCAGGAGACCCGAAGAACCGGACGGGGATAATACTTACGGCTAGTTATGAGGCACGGCTCTATGGGGTTAAGACGGCCATGCCTTTGTTCCAGGCTAAGAAACTTTGTCCGGAAGCAGTGGTACTGTCCCCGGATTTTCGGCTTTATCTGGAGCTTAGTGAAAAGATGTGGCAGATCGTTGGCCGCTATACTGATGAAGAACACATTGAAGTGGTCTCCGTAGATGAATGCTTTGCGGATTTTCACGGGTCACACTTGCTTTTTGGCAGTACAGAAGAAATTGCCCGGCGAGTCCAGAGGGAAATCTTCGAGGAACTAGGGCTTGGTGTCTCAGTGGGAATAAGCTACTGTAAGATCTTTGCTAAATTGGCCAGTGACTATCAGCGGGACCCCAAGACAAGGATTAAGGTTCCCCGCAGTTTTACGGTCTTAGCACCTGAGGATCTGAAGAGTAAGATCTGGCCCTTAGGAGTGGGAGAGATGTCTGGAATTGGGAGACAGACAGAGAAGAGTCTCGAGGGTATGAACATCCGAACCATTGGTGATCTAGCTAAAGCATCCCCTCAAGTTCTGCAAAAACGCTTTGGTATCTATGGCGTAAAGATTTATGAATGGGCCAATGGCCGGGATGAACGTCCTGTGACCCAGGTGGACCAGGTGAAGGATCATTCCATCGGTCGCTCCATCACCTTGCCTCAAGATATAACCGATGGAGAGCAGGTGGCGGAAGTCTTGCTAACTCTAGCGGATAGCGTAGGGAGAAAAGTCCGGCAAGAGGGGGCTAAAGCTCAGACCATCACTTTATCCGTTAAAGACCCAGATTTTAAAACCCGTACCTATTCGGTTACCTTGTTTGAACCAACGGAGCTGACCGATGTAATTTACCAAGAAAGCCTGAAGCTCTTTGGAAAATGGCCTAAGGATAAGTCCATCCGTTTGCTGGGCATTACCGCCAGTCGCTTGCAAAAGGGAATGGAACAGCTCAGCCTGTTCCAGGAAGAAGTTCAAGAACAGTCTGAGCTGGATCGCACGGTAGATGAAATTCGTAATAAATACGGATCGGATATTTTGATGCGGGGGACCCAATACCTATCTTTAAGCCGCAAGCTGTCGGGGAGGAATAGTAAAAACAAATAGCTGGTGGCAGGACTTTGCGGTGCTTTGCACGAATCAGTTAAATAAAGGATATTCCATGCCTTTGCGAGTAGTATATGCATTACCGGCAGAACTATCAGAATATTCCATATATTTTTAGGTTTAGGGTTGAACATCAAAGGTACATACTTTTTATCCACGACAAAATTGGTCATAAATAACTAGCATAAAGAGTAATAATACGAGGAGGAAGAGAAATGAGTTTTTTGGAACTGGCACAAAAGAGAAGAAGTCTGAGGTCCTATAAGCCTGATCCTGTGGAGCAGGAGAAACTGGAGTATGTCTTGGAATGTGCTCGCCTGGCACCATCCTGGAAAAATCTCCAGTGCTGGCGGTTTATCGTGGTAGAGGAAGAAGCCCAGCGACAGGCCCTTACCACGGCTTATGCCGAGACCAATCCAGGTCGCAAAGCCTTATTACAAGCCCCCCTTATCGTTGTTCTCTGTGCACTTCCTAGCGAGTCAGAAGTCTGGGAAGGTAAGGATTATATGATGTTGGATGCGGGACTGGCCATGGAGCACTTGATCCTAGCGGCGGCGGAGCAGGGACTGGGAACTTGTTGGCAGGGACTTTTCTCAGAAGAAAAGGCTCGAGAGATCTTGAAAGTTCCGGAGAATGTTCGTATCCTAGCTATGACCCCCTTAGGCTACCCAGCTGAAGAAAGAAATCCAAGACCGCGGAAAGAGATGTCACAGATTGTATTTAAGGGTGTCTGGGGGGAGAAAATCTAGGTATACATACTTCTATGCCGCTTTACTGCATCACTGATGAATGGGAAAACGGTATCGGGTCAAGATACTTCACTGCGTTCAGTATGACAGGGTGCGGTGTCATCCTGAGCATATGCGAAGGATCTTTCCAGGATAAAAAGCATACCTTTAGGAGTAGGATAAAATGCCTTCATCTTTGAAGTTGGGTAAAACGATTATTCCTTATGAGGAAAGAAAAAGTAAGCAAATTAAACGCATTTCCATACGTATTACACCGGAAAAAGTCAGAGTATCGGCTCCCGCTCGCGCTTCCAAGGGCGAGATTCAAGCCTTTATCGAGAAAAATCGGGAGTGGATCCTTGAGAATTGGGCCAAGCTCCAGGAAACAGTTGTCCAACCGTCCCAGAGGGTTTATGAGGACGGGGTGGGTGTACCTTACCTGGGAAAAGGTCTAACCTTACGGATCTCCGATACACCCAATAAGATGATCAGTGCCTTTTATAAGATGGAGACGGAAACCTTAGATATCAAGATGCCCCAGGAGCTTCAAGGGGACAGGCGCCAAGAGGCGATTCGGGAAATTCTTGAAAAATGGTATAAGCAGAAGGCTCGAGCAGTATTTGTCCAGAAGCTTAATGCCTGGAGTCGGGAGATGGGGGTAAGCTATAACCAGTTCCGCCTCAAAGAGCAGAAGACCCGCTGGGGTAGTTGTTCCAGCTTGGGCAATATTAACCTCAATTGGCGAGCGATCCTGGCCCCGGAGCCGGTAGTGGATTACCTGGTGATTCATGAGCTATCTCATCTCAAATATATGGATCACTCCCGAGAGTTTTGGCAGAATGTCTCCCGTTATTGCCCAGACCATGCAATCTATCGCAAATGGCTCCGGGATAAGGGGCATACTTTGGTGTTGTAATTTTTATGTTCGGGGTTTGCCATACTGTACCCTGATTTTGGATAGAATATCTGAAGCATAAGAAGTTTTTAAGGAGGGTACTAAAATGAAACCCATCATTATGTTAACCATGGAATCTTGCCCCTATTGTAAAAAAGCTTTGCGATGGATGGAGGAGCTCAGGAGTGAGAATGAGGAATATCAAAAGCTAAGTGTTGAAATGATCGATGAAAACCTCCAACCACAGATTGCCAGTCAATATAACTATTACTATGTCCCCACGTTTTTTGTGGATAACGTAAAAATTCATGAAGGAGTTCCCACCAAAGAAATTATCCGCTCTGTTTTCGATAAAGCACTTGAACCTTGATTTACTTGAATAAATACGAACACCCCGCGGCAAGTGTTTAGCGATTTCGCTAACCTTGTGTGCGGGGTGTTTGTTCGCTATTCAGGGAGTATACATTGCATGGCGCATAAAGCAACCAGCGATTTCACCTTTCTGCACCTCATAAAGCCAGTTGGCATAATATGGATATATGGGTGTAGAGGGGGAACCACTGTGCCAGGGGAAAATTATGCGTTGTTTTTAATTCAATCGTATTGGGTAATATGGCTTGTTGGCTCCTTTGTCGTATCGATTCTTTTAGGCGGCGTTATTTTCCGTAACTATGGGGAAGTTAGGTTGGGTGGATGACATGGATGTAAATACATCGGCACCAGTGAAAAGGTTTTATGGGGTATGGCTACCTGTACCGACTTTTTTGGCCATTATCAATTCAATCTTTTGGACTGGGATCTTATTAAAGATGTTTGGTTATCAGGAAAATAGACTAGAAAAAGCTACCGAATGGATTAGTGAAAAGTTTTAAGGGGGTGGTTTCGTGTCACCTTTAAAGCATCGACAATACTACCCCTTAATCCAAGCAAAATTCATGAAGTGGTTTACAGATAAGTTAAACCCCTTTAAGCTTTGTCCCAACTCTTTGACATATTGGTTCCTCACCTATCCATATAATGCGATTGGTATATCCATTAATAATCTGAACAACATTACCATTACTTGGCGCCAGCAACTCGAGCCTAACGAAACAACGTACGTTAATTTTAATATCCTAGAGCTTGTTCCACCCTTTCCGATAACCTTGTTGGTGCTTTTTTCTGCTTTGGGACTCTGTCTTTCCGACGCAGCCAATCGCGTGTTAGAAGAAGTGCAAAGGACCAGTGAAACTGCGGCTTCTTCACTCGATCCCTTTCGTTTAACCCCGAGAGTGTCCATCTTTTTTCCAGTCAATGAATATACTTCGATTGGTTTTCTAACAATCGATTTTCGACACATCGAGTATAGTGTTGCCCAGGCCATTGAGCCAAATAAAAATATTCAGCTTTTTTTTAGATTTTTGGATTTATACTCACCATTTCCAATTCAGATCACTACCCTATGCCTTTCGGTAGGACTTTTTATTAACGGTATCATTTTTAGATACGGGCAAGGGGTCTGTGAGGATACTATCGGAGTAGTCAAGGGTTCACGCCGGTGATCCTTAAAATGAGGTTGATGACATGTCACTATGGTATTTATGGGCCCATGGAACGACCTTAGGGGCACAGCCCTTTGCATACTTTGCACCTCTGGTAGCTCTAGCGATTTTTACTATCGTCGTATTTATTATTACAGGGCTTAAACAAGTCATAGATAATAAAAACCAACACATTTTGTGGTAGGTTGCCGTTTCCTAAGGGTACGGCAACCTTTTGGTTGTTTGGAATAGCTCGAAAAGCGTTCAAGGCTAATATAAGAAAGAGGAAAAATCACCAATAATATGGTAAATTAAAAGTAACTGTTGAAATATTGCTGTTAATACGAAGAATGATAAATGATAAATAAACAGTATCGAAAAAAACATAAGCAGAGCAAAAGGAGTGGCCCAAATTGAAGCAGGATTATCAACATATTCAGACCAGCGATGGGATCAAGATCTACTATCGACAAAGACTGCCGCAAAATCCTAAGGCTATGGTGATTGTTAGCCATGGGTATGGGGAGCATTCAGGTTTTTATGTTCAGTTGCTTGAGGTTCTAGCGTCCCAGGGCTATGGGGCCTATGCCTTGGACCATCGAGGCCATGGACGCTCGGAAGCCGAGCGGGGTCACTTAGATCGCTTTGAGATTTTTACAGAGGATCTGGATGCTTTTGTAGATTTTGTCCGGAGCAGCCATCCTGACCTTCCTCTCTTCACCTTTGGCCATAGTATGGGAGGCCTGATCGCTTTTAACTATGGCATTCTTCACCCAGAGAAATTACAGGGACAGATCTTCAGCGGCCCTGCTGTAGGAAGACCGGTAGGAACAGAGCTTATTCCTAACTTTCTTTTTAAATTGCTTAATAAACCTCTGAATCGGTTTAAAATCTATCCGGTTCTGCGCACCAAAGGTACCCGGAACATGGAGATACGCAAATACTCCGGCGAGGATCCTTTGGTCTGGGAATATGCGACCTTGGGGTTCTTTTATCAGTTCGTCTCCCGGGGGGTGTCCTTTGCTCAGGAAAATGCTGGTCGCTTTCGGCTGCCTTGCTTTTTTCTTCACGGGACAGATGATCGCATCGTGCCCTGCAAAGCTTCCCAAAAAATCTCCCCGAGGCTTGCTTCAGAGGATAAGAAGCTTAAGCTTTATGAAGGGCTATACCATGAGCTGATTCAGGAGCCGGAGCGGGAAGAAGTGTTGGCAGATATTCTAGATTGGTTGGAAGAGCGGGTGGATAAAAACTCTAATACGGAAGTGAAGTGAAGAACATAAAATGACTTGGTTAGCATCTTTGGGTATATTGCTTTCAATAATACTTATCATTTATCTTGCCACAAAGGGTTATAGTATTCTCTTCGTTGGTCCTTTATGTTCTATTATCGTTATCTTAACGAACCAAATGGATTTGTTTTCAGCACTTATTTCAGGGCCTGACTCTTACATGATGGGCTTAGCTAAATTTATCGCAAACTTCTTTATTGTGTTTTTACTAGGATCTATTTTGGCTAAATATATTGAAGCAAGTGGTGCAGCAAAATCCATCGCGAAATTCGTTCTCAAGATTATCGGCGCGGAAAGTCCGTATTCGATGTTGGTGGCCATATTTGTAATTTGTAGCCTCTTAACCTTTGGCGGAGTGAGTCTTTTTGTTGTGGTTTTTGCAATAATACCCTTGGCAAGACCGCTTTTTAGACAAATGAATATTTCCTGGAGTCTAATCGCCATACCGATTGAAATGGGGATTTTGACCTTTACAATGACGATGTTGCCAGGCTCTCCTTCAATCCAAAATGTCATACCAACAACGACCTTAGGAACTACTTTAACTGCGGCACCTTTTCTTGGACTAGTTGGAACGGTAGTTGTTATTGTCTTTGGGCTTTGGTATATGAAGAGAGAACTCCATAAGTCACTGCTAAAAGGTGAAGTGTATTATGACCCGCTGGGCACAGTAGATACTGAGGTTAGCATTAACGAGGAAGAGGGCTTGCCTCCCATCGGAGTTAGTTTAACTCCCATACTACTGATTATTACGATTATATTTAGTGGCAGCTTTTTTAAGGTGCAAAATATTATTATAATCGCCCTGGTTGTTTCAATTATTTTTTCGGCGTTAACTCTTGGTAAATATACGAAGAGTCAAAAGGGAGTAATCAATGAAGGTGCGCAAGGGGCCATCTCGCCTATATTTTTTACAGCGGCAGCGGTGGGATTTGGTAGTGTTGTTACTTCAGCACCAGGCTTTAAAATCATAGCCGATTTAATACTGCAAATTCCGGGCAACCCTTTAATCAGCTTCTCCATTGTCACGAGTTTAACCTCCATTATCACTGGTTCTGCTTCAGGCACGCTGGGAATTATTATGCCGGGTTTTGCCCACACTTATCTTAATATGGGGGTTAGCCCTGAGGTACTCCACCGTATTGCAACGATGGCTGCAGGCCCCTTAAGTCTATTGCCTCATAGTGGGGTTGTCCTGACTTTTCTAGCTTTAACAGGGCTTAATCACAAGAATTGTTATAAGTATATATTCGTATCAACTGTCGTCGGGAGTTTGTTGGCGTTGCTGGCAGCTTTAGGATTGGCGATTATTCTGTATTAGCATATTTCGAGAATGATTGGAGATAATGAATGGGAAACCTAAAAATGAGGTGAAAGATTTGAAGAAGGACGCGCTTACTAGCGGTAATACCGCCAAAAAACAACCGGATCAAGGTACCTCGAATCGTGAGACGGATAATATCGTTCCGGCAAAAGATAAAAGTCCTGATGATATGGAAATATTCGATTAAAGGAGGGCAAGCAGATGCAATTAGCAGAACATGAACTGCATGATTTAAATGAGTTAATCCGTTTATAAAGAAAACCACGATTTGAGTCGTGATTTTCTTTTTCATATGTACAATAAAGGATATTGGCAAGCACATTGAGAATATATGGATTAGTACGACAGTTACAGGAGAGTGACTATACTAAAGTGAAAATGCAAAATAGAAGATTCACTTCCCGTCTTTACATCCTTGTGGGGATCATCGGGATACTAGATACTGCAATCATCGTCAGCCTCAAAGGTGGAATCAACCTGGGAACCCTTCTGCCTGCAGGGGTGGGAGTTGCCTTATTTCTGTGGGGTATGTTCGGAGGTCGGGTTAAGCACATTCTTAGGGACCGCTTTCCTAGGCTTCGTCAAGTCCTCCGCTTGGGCATTGCCCTGCTCTTGGGTTCTTTTATCCTAATTGAAGGTTTAATCTTATGGAATACCGAGGATCAGGTTCCAGACAATGGGGAGTATTTAATCATCCTCGGGGCGGGGCTAAATGGGGACCAGCTATCCTGGACCCTTTGGGAGCGAGTGGATAAGGGTTTAAAGATTCTTGAACAAAATCCACAGATGAAGGTAGTGGTCTCCGGTGGTCAGGGTCCGGGGGAATGGATTCCTGAGGCAGAGGCTATGGCCCGCTACTTAAAGGAACAGGGAATTGCCACTGAGCGAATTCTGAGGGAGGAGCAGTCCACAAGTACTATGGAGAATTTCCGTTACTCCAGAGCACTCCTAGAGCAAGAGGTAAACTTTGACCCTGCTGATCCGGTCTTAGTGATTACCAGTGATTTTCATATGTTTCGCTCCAAGATCTTAGCTAAGCGCAACGGATTCAGCCCTGTGGGGGTGCCTTGCTATACACCTTGGTATATTCGCCCGAATGTTTATTTGCGGGAGTATTTCGCCGTGGTGAAGTCATTTTTATTAGACAGGTGAGAAGAAAGAAAGCCAGAAATACATTATCGGCTGGTTAAGAACATATTTATATAATTATAATGGAGGGAATAAGATGACAGTTTCACCGCATTTTGGTATTGGGCTTTTCACATCATTCACGCTCTTACTTTATGTTGCCTTTTTCGGACTGGTTGTTTACTTTATGATCAGTGCTATTCGATTTTTTAAGAGAAAAACCCAAAATGACGAGGAATTAAAAAATAGGCTAGAAGAGCTAATTCTCGTGCTTAAAAAGAATAAGGAATAGGATCTTTTCCCCGCAGAAAGGCTTACGCTGCGGGGTGAATAAGCCTATCCCTGTGATCTTAATCTTTTACAGATTTCCACAGCAACCTCATTAGTCGATGCTTTACCCCCGATATCTGGGGTCTTAATTCCAGCGTCGCATACCTCTTCCATAACCTTGAGGACAAGTTGACCTAATTCTGCTTCACCGAAATGGTCAAGCATCATTTTCGCTGTCCAGATCTGCCCCATGGGGTTAGCAATTCCTTGTCCGTAAATATCCGGTGCGGAACCGTGGACAGGTTCGAACATAGAAGGGTAATGTTAATCTATAGGGGCCTCGAAGTTTCTGTCTCTCGTCGTCCCAGTTTATGGTAGATTATTTGTTGTGGGTCGTGCTATAATATTGGGTAAAGAAGGCTATTATACGGCGTATTAGGGAGGTAAGAGCTATGCTTGCCCAAAAGTATACAGTAGATGAACTTAAGGCTATTGTAGAGCCGATTGCTCGGAAATACGGTGTAGCTCGTATATACCTATTTGGCTCTTATGCCCGTGGTGATGCTACTGAAAAAAGTGATGTGGATTTGCGAGTTGATAAAGGATCTCTAAAAGGGATGTTTGCATTATGCGGATTTTATACAGAAATTGAAGAAGCTTTACGAACAAAGGTTGATGTTCTTACAACGGGGAGCCTCGATGAAGATTTTTTACGGAAGATTCAGCAGGAGGAGGTTCTTTTGTATGCAGATTGAACGAGACACAGATGTGCTCCGTCGAATCATATTTTATTGCGATGAGATTTCAGAGACTATTAAAAGATTCGGCGGGGAATATGCAATATTCGAAAGGGACTCGGTTTATAAGAATGCTACGGCACTTTGTGTCTTACAGATCGGCGAACTAACGACACACCTTACAAGTGATTTTAAGCAAACCTATAAGGAAATACCTTGGACGCAAATAAAAGCTTTACGCAATATTGTTGCTCATAATTACGGTAAAATAGACGATGAGAGTTTATGGGAAACTATCACAAGCGATATTCCAGGGCTAAAGGATTATTGCGTAAATATAATTCAGCAGTTATAGATTATCGGTTTTTAGACACGTTGGTCTGAATTAGATTAAACGTGTTATTTATATAATGCCACCCATGGAAGCTTTGAGGGTTCAAAATGAAGCACACAAGGAGTAGAGAGAGGTATATATGCTAAGTTTTACTATAAGCGAAGACATAAAGTTAAAGCTACAAAAAGTTGAAGATGCGGAAGAACTATTCGCATTGATTGAAAAAAACAGGTTTCATCTACGGCAGTGGTTATCTTGGGTCGATAGGGTAAAAAGCGTTGAGGATGTAAGGTCTTCGGTAGAAAGGGCGGAACAGCAATTTGAAGCTAATAACGGTGCGCAATTTGGCATTTGGGTGCAGGATAAGCTAGTAGGAACCATAGAGCTTCATTACTACGATTGGGCAAACCGTTCTACCAGTATTGGCTATTGGCTAAGTCAAGATTACCTGGGACAGGGGATTATGCTTAATTCTTGTAAGGCCTTAGTTGATTACGCTATTGCTGATTTGGATATGAATAGGGTTGAAATAAATTGCGCCCCCGGGAACGTCAATAGCAGAGCGATACCGCAAAATCTTGGCTTTAAGGAAGAAGGCATACGCAGAGAGGTACGGTGGCTTTACGACCATTTTGATGATTATGTTGTATATGGACTTTTGGCTAGAGAATGGAAAAGGACATAGCAAAGAGACCACCTATTATAGATTCTTAATTCTACAATAGGTAGTCTCTTTTTCTTTGTTAATTACTATTTACTTTCTCGTAAATAGAATTTTATTTTTCTTTAAAACTAATCACGCTTCCTCAGCGTCAAAGCTGGAACATGCGGTTTCCGTATAGATATGAGCCCCATCCCCTACTACTTGAATAGAATCTAAATTACAAAGCTTGTTTTCGTTATGTTGACAACTTATAACATTACAGGTAAGAGCATCACAGGGTCCCGAAGAATTGGTGTTATTGGTTAAAATGCTATATTCATATTTGTTTAAGAAGGAACCACATACAGTTCCACTCTCGGTGGATGCGGTAACCCCTCCAATATCAACCCGATTAGAATAGCAGACACCGGATTCATTATGTGAACAGGTCGTTGCACTGCACTGAATTTTTTGCACAAACACACACTCCTTTATATAAGCCTAAGAAATTAGCCCAAGAAATAATTTTTACTAGCTAAAGTGTCTATCAAGCAAGCCTTTAAAAGCTCTGCCATGTCGAGCTTCATCTTTACACATTTCATGAACGGTATCATGAATGGCATCCAGATTTTTTTGCTTAGCTATAGTAGCAAGTTTCTTTTTACCTTCACAGGCACCATATTCCGCTTCGACTCGGGCGGATAAATTGGATTTAGTATCAGCCACCACAACTTCGCCTAGAAGTTCGGCAAATTTAGCGGCATGCTCCGCTTCTTCCCAGGCAATTCTCTTATACGCTTCCGCAACCTCTGGATAACCCTCACGGTCAGCCTGGCGGGACATGGCAAGATACATTCCGACCTCAGTGCATTCACCCATGAAATTAGCTCTTAATCCCTCGAGTAATTCATCATCACAGCCATCGGCAGCGCCAATTCTATGTTCATCAGCAAAGTTCAATTCATCGGTCATTTCTTTGAATTTGTCTGCACCGGCTTTACAGATCGGGCAGATTTCCGGTGGAGTATCCCCTTCGTGGACATATCCACATACGGTACAAATAAATTTTTTCATTAAAAAATTCCTCCATAACAAAAATAGTCATTTAAAGAAAAAACCTAATTGATAGTATTACCAATAAAACCAAAGTTATTTGTTACGGATAAAAACAAGACTGAAAACAAAATAGCCATGACTTGGCCATAAGCCAAATCACAGCTACCTTTAAGCTCAGCGATTATAACCGCCGGGTAGATTTAGTTTCCCCACAAACCACTGAAAAAGTCATCCCAGAAGTCTTGAACGCTGCCTCCTTGGTTCTTGTTCTTATTGTTGTTTTTATCATTCTTTTTATTGTTCTTCTTATCGTTCTTTTTGCTGTCTTTTTTGTCTTTATCTCTGTCGGTATTCCCGTCTTTCCAGTTCTCCCAGTCATCCTTCCAATAGTCTGACCAATCATACCAATCCTTCACATACCCGGCAGGTACAGCGAAGGGCTTAACAGGAGTGTCCTTCAAAGCCCGGGAGAGGACTTCCCGGAAGACGATAGCCGGTCCGGAGCCGCCGGAAGTGGTGAGATAATGCTCCCGATCCGTTTGGTCATAGCCCATCCAGACTGCGGCAGTCAGTTCGGGAGTGTAGCCCACAAACCAGACATCCTTCTGCCCTTTGCTGATACCGCTAAACTCCTTGGTAGGAGGCAGTTCTACGGAACCGGTTTTACCGGCCACAGGCCGATTGCCGAAGGCGGCGTTCTTGGCAGTTCCCTGCTCCACTACGTTTTGGAGCAGGAGGGTCATGGTATAGGCATTATGGGCGCCGGTGACCTGGACGGAGTCCGGTTGGGCTTCGGCTAAGATATACCCATCGGTAGTTGTGACTTTGGTAATAGCATTAGCTGTATGCATGACCCCTTGGTTGGCAAAAGAGCTATAGGCTTGGGCCATGTCCAAAGGGGATACCCCTTCGGTAAGTCCGCCCAGGGCTAGGCTCAGGTGGATATCCTGATCACTAAAGGGAATCCCGGCTTTTTGGGCAAAGGCTTTGCCGGTTTCGATGCCGATCTGGTCCAAGAGCCAGACAGCGGGAATATTCCAGGATTGCTCAATGGCCTCCATCATTGTTACTGAACCGCGAGTCTGGTAGTCCCAATCCTTAGGCGAATAGCCATTGATATTGAGAGGGCCGTCATAGAGGGGAGTATCAGGCCGGTACCCAATTTCCAAGGCGGGGCCGTAAACCATCAAGGGCTTGATAACAGAGCCGGGCTGGCGCTTTAGCTGGGAGGCGCGATTAAATTGGCGGAAAGCACTTTCTCCCCGGTAGCCCACTAGGCCCCGGATTCCACCGGTAGCTTGATCGATGAGGACAATGCCGCTTTGGACTTTTTGGTCCTCCGTTCCTTTGGGGAAGAATTGGTCATCTTTATAGACCGACTCGGCGGCCTCTTGGACTTTGGTGTCCATTTGGGTATAGATCTGCAATCCCCCGGTGAGAATTTGATCTTCGGTAAAACCATAGCGATTAATGGCTTCCTCAATGACATAGTCCACATAGGGGGCATATTTCCCGGCTAAATTGTCGAGGGGCTTCTTGCGAAGGGCGAGGGGGGAAACCTTAGCCTGAGCTTCGGCCGTATCTGTAATAAATCCTTGTTCCTTCATGAGGGACAAAACCAGGTTTCGCCGTTCCATAGCCAGCTCCTTGTTTTTGAGGGGGGAATAGATGCTGGGACCTTTGAGGATTCCGGCTAAAAGGGCGGATTCTTCAAGCTTAAGGTCTGCGGCGTTCTTACCGAAATAGTAACGGGCAGCTTCTTGGATTCCCCAGCGGCCCTCGCCGTAATAAGCCTGGTTGAGGTAGGCTTCCAGAATTTCATCCTTAGACAGGGTAGCATCGATCTTGATGGCATAGCCTGCTTCCTTTAACTTACGGCTAATAGTTTTATCAGAGGTTAGGAAGAGGTTTTTAGCCAACTGTTGGCTGATGGTGCTGCCCCCTTCCGAGAAGTCCTTGGTGCGAAGATCCCGCATCAGGGCCCGAAGAATGGCCCGGAGATCCACCCCTTGGTGTTCATAAAAGCGTTTATCCTCAATGGCGATAACAGCCTTTTGAGTATGTTCGGGAATTTCCTTGATGGAGATAGGTTCAATCCTTGAGGAGGAAAGTTCGGAAATCTTGTTGCCCTCCCGGTCATAGATAAAAGTGGGCCTGGCAAGGGGGCTTTGGAGTTTGCTCACATCCAGAGTAGAAATCCAATAGGCACCGGTGCCGATGCTCAGGAGCAGGGTGAATAAGCCAAAGATACCTAGATTACGCCAAAATTTCGGGTTTTTATAGAAGGAAGGTTTTTTTAAGGAGCGGAATTTGGATAAGGCTTTGCCAAGCAGGTTTTGCCAATTCCCTTTAGAGTCAGGGGAATCTTTCATGATGGATCTTGGCCTCCTTTAGTTAGATTATAAGTATTACAAATGAAATAAGAAGAACCACCAGTCTTCCAGTGAGCTGATGGTTCCAATTTGATCCTTATTTGAGTATACGTGGACAGTGAAAAACTTTAGGGGGTGAGGTGGGTGGTTAAGTAGAATAGGACCTGCTATAATTAACCTTGGGCAGTATCTTATGAACTGCACCTTTCGTAAAAACCTTCCATTTATACTGCCTGTATCCAATACGGACCGGGACAGAGGGATAAAACAGTACTGGGTTTTATAAGTTCCTTCTGGCTAGGGGGGACTTTTTTGTATTATTCAGTGCCTGTTTTGTCTTCTCTCCTGAAAAAAGGAGGAAAAGAAAGCAATGAAAACCACTAAAGATTTCTCGGAAATGAAAAGAGAGGGTAAAAAGATTGTCATGGTTACGGCCTATGACTATCCCTCAGCCAGACAAGCTGAACAAGCAGGGGCGGATATGATTTTGGTGGGGGATTCCCTGGGTAATGTGGTGCTGGGCTATGATTCTACAGTCTATGTGACAATGGAGGATATGCTTCATCACGCTAAGGCCGCGAAGCGCGGTGCTCCCCAAACGTTTATGGTTGTGGATATGCCCTTTATGAGCTATCATCTTTCAATCAGGGATACATTAATAAATGGAGCAAGGCTCATTCAGGAAACAGGTGCCCAGGCTGTGAAAGTGGAGGGGGCAGAAGAAGTAATCCCCCATATCAAAGCCCTTGTAAAAGCCGGGATACCGGTTGTATCACATTTGGGGCTTACACCCCAATCGGCTGCGGTTCTCGGTGGTTTTAAAGTGCAGGGTAAAGATGTTGAAGCTGCCAGAAAAATGCTGAATGATGTGCAGGAGTGCCAGGAGGCTGGAGCCTTTGCGCTAGTGCTTGAATGTATTCCCAAGCAGCTCGCTCAGGAAATCACCGCTTCTCTATCCATTCCCACGATTGGTATAGGAGCGGGAGTCCATACAGACGGACAAGTCCTTGTTTATCATGACATTCTTACTTATGGAGTAAATCGAGCTCCCAAGTTTGTCAAGGCTTATGTTAATGCTGATGAACTCATGCTCAAGGGTTTGAAAGGTTATGTGGATGAAGTGAGAAACAAGATTTTTCCTGATGATGCCCATAGCTTTACTATGAAAGAAGAAGAATTAAAGACCCTTTACGGAGGTAGAGAGTAATCCTAACAGTCGCTTAAAAGTGATAGAAAAAAGATAAGCAGCATGGCCCGAGTTTATTGGGGCATGCTGCTTTTTTGCATTAATCTAGTCCGAGCTATTCCTTAGCCCGGGCTTAGGCGTTTAACCTTGATTTTCTAAAATTTGATATAAAACAGAACTTGGGCCGCCCACCATTTTAATCCCCGACTTAGGGTAAAAACCGGCCTTTGCAGCCTTAGTCGTGTTCAAAGAGCGAGAGGCTCTAATAACACTAAGGCTAAGCTCCGCAATAGGGAGGGAAGCACATTCTTCCAGGGTGAAAAAGCCGAGATCGCTTACCTCTTCCGGCTCTGCTGTCAGTTCTCCCCCCAGGTATTCAAGGAGGAAGACCACATAGGTATCATGTTTTTCCCCGGGGCGATCACGCACAGCGATGACGGAAAGGGGCTTGGTGTCGATTCCTGTTTCCTCCTGGATTTCGCGGACGATGGCATCGGCGATTTTTTCCTCTTGATCCACATACCCTCCCGGGATAGTCCAGACTCCTTTGCCGGGGTTATAAGCACGTTGAACTAAGAGGACTTTTTCCCCCCGCCAGACCACTCCACCCACACCGAGGGAGAAATTTCCCCAGAAGACAAAGGAACAATCGGCGCAGTGAGGATGGAGTTGACCGGAGAATTCGATGCTTTGCAGGGGTTTACCACATTGGGGGCAGAACAGATAATTATTTATAGGTAGCGGCATAATTAGTCATCCTTTTTTATTTCCTAAACTCTTTTTTGTATTCTCTAAGAGTGTGTATCGTTTATAAGACTTTCATGCAGCCAGGGCGGACTATTGATGGATGAAAATTCTCACCGGACGTTAACTGTTTCAGAGCTAGCTAGCAGGCTCATTAATTTCAATTCTTTGGCTAAAAGTTCTTTCCCGGCGTTGATAGAGATAGAAGGGAAGTACTGCCAAGATCACAAAAGCAAGGGCGAAGGCCCAAGCCGTTTGTCCGCCATAATGGTCAAAGGCATATCCCCCCAAGATAGGACCGAGGGCACGGCCGCCGGAGGAAGCTCCGGCTACCACTCCTTGATAGGTTCCGGTTTTTCCCTCGGGAGCGATCAAAGCAGCTGCTGCCGGAACACCGGGAAGGACCAGCATTTCCCCTAAGGTAAGGATGAGCATCATCAAGAAATAGGTGGGATAGGGGAGGTTAGCTAAGAGAATGGCGAAGCCGAGCGCATAGAACAGGCAAGACACATAGAATTGACGGGAGAGGGTAGGAGCCCAATGGCGGATAATCCAGCTAATGACCGGCTGAAAGGTGACGATGATAATACCGTTGAGGGTCCAGAGAATGCTGTATTGGGGAAAGGAATACCCTAATTCGGTCATGGTTACGGGCAGCACTGTGTTGACTTGGATATAGGCACCCCACATCAGAAAAATTCCCGCGGCAAGAGCAATGAGGACAGGGAAACCCTTGTCGCGAAAGATTGGTACTTTTATTTTAGGTTTGGCGGTGGTAGAGGTCTTTACCACCATATCCTTAGCCGGCAAAAGAAAGAGCACCATCAAAAGGTAAATGAAAAAGGAAAAGCCGTTAAGCAGAAAGACCAGTTTAAAAGAGATGGCGGCAATGAAACCGCCCATAGCAGTCCCTACCGCTACTCCGGCGTTATTGAAAACATAAAGAAGGTTAAAGCCGCGGCGTCCGCCCTCCGGCCACAGGGTGAAAATTAAGGTATTCAGAGGAACAAAGATAAAGGCGATGGCAAAGCCGAAAAAAAGAATGCATGGAACATAAACTTCCCAAATGGGGAATATGCCGATAAGGGTTAAGGGAATAATAGCTCCAATCAAGCCATAGATCATGACCAGGCGGGAGCCAAAGCGATCCGCCATGACCCCGCTGATGAATTGTCCCACCAAAGTAGCTAAAGCCTGAGCAGAAATAAGAGCACCCGCTATGGTTAAGGAACGGCCAAGAATATCATGAATAAAAATGCTGTTCAAAGGCCACATGAAGGAGTTACCCACGGAATGGACAAAGCCGCCGATGACCAGGATAAGAATTGGGCGCGGAATATTAAGTCTATTAATAAGCTGAATGTTCATTGCAAGGTCTACCTCTTCCTAGTATGTTTGAACGAGACTTCCTTCAGAGGGGGCTTCAACCACCACTGAAGGTTAGTTCAGTAATAAACATCACTTTTATAAAGTTATCATTTCTAAGTACTAAAAACAATGGAAAAATAGGCGGGTAATAAAACTTTAAACCGCTAAATAAAAACAATAATTATTAAGAAAAAGATATTATTAAGGAAGGATATATCAGGGTAAACGAAGAAAATAACTAGGGATATTTGAACAGCATAGGGACAACGGGACAACCAAAACTTGGTATAAGACCAAAAGAAGAAATAGGGAGGTTGAGCTTAGATGGATTTCAAAGATTCTAAAACGTTTCAAAACCTAGTCAATGCTTTTGCCGGGGAGTCGCAGGCTCGTAACCGTTACACCTTTTATGCCGGTATCGCCAAAAACGAAGGTCACCAGGCAATTCAGCAGATCTTCCTTTCCACCGCCGACAACGAAAAAGAGCATGCAAAAGTCTTTTATAAATTCTTGCAAAAGTATGCCGGCGACCAAGTGGAAGGGTTCCATGTCGATGGCGAGTACCCACTGAATCTTCGGGATACCCTAGCTAATCTCAAGTCCGCAGCAGCTGGGGAAGGTGAAGAAGTAGAAGTTTATGCCCAATTTGCTCATATTGCCGACGAAGAAGGATATAAGGATATTGCAGTGGCTTTCCGCAAGATTGCTTCTGTCGAAGGTCATCATGAAGACCGTTATGCACGATTGGCTGCCGACCTGGAGAAGGGTACCCTTTATAAAAAGGATGAAAGGATCCAGTGGAAATGTGAGAACTGTGGCTATGTTCATGAAGGCAGTAATGCGCCTGACCTTTGCCCGGCTTGCCAACATCCACAGGGCTACTTCAAGCCCCTGCCGGAAGTCTATTGAGTTAAAGGGGACAGGTCGCGCGCCACGCAAGGGTGCACCATATAGTGGGTGGGAATCCCACTGAGTAAGATTTAGCAAATCACTCATAGCGAGTCCTGGACATCATCAGGTAACTTATGATGTTAAGGGTAGACAGCAAGGTAGCAGGCCATAAGGACGTTTCGTTTGGTACAGTAGTGCCGGCGAAACGTCCTTTTTATTGTTTAGCCACTTCACTTAACTTACCCCCGCGGTCCCCTCGGGTTCCCGCATCAGGAGAACGGCAAGGAAGCCTAAGGCAGCCATACAGAGGATAACCCACCAAGCTATACCGGCATTGCCACTGTGGTCCAAGATCAGACCGATGGTTAAGCTGGCTAGGGAACTGCCGATGAATTCCGCCATATTGGTGACGGCCGTAGCGATTCCGCTATAGCTTAAGGAATTGACGGCGGTAACATTGGAAAAAGCCAGTATGTGCGTCATGATTAGAATTCCAAACAGAAAGAAAATTGCGGGCCAAAGCTGAACAGGTGGGCGACCACCGGCAATGACCGTAATGTAAATCCAGAGCAAGAGGTTAAGGCCGGTTCCGGCTAAAAGGGCGGGACGGATGCCTTTTAGCAAACGGACCCAAAGAGAGACCAAAGGAGCGCCAATAATAAAGCCGAAGGTGGCAAAAGTCACATATCCCGCAGCAGTAGTTTTATCCAGACCGTAGATCTGGGTAATCAGGGGAATTCCCCAGAGTCCCAGTAAAGTAGTGCTGGAACCGGTAAAGGCAAAGAGGATAAGGATATTAGGCCAGGTTTTAGTATTTTTGAGGACACTGGACAGGCTTTCTTTAAAGAAGGTCGCAAAGGAAAGAGGTGCTTCGGAAGAAGCGGCTGCCTCTTGGGACGATGTGCCGGATTTCCTTGCAATGGTCCCGGCTTCTGTGCCTTTGCATTTGGCCGGTTTGGCATCCCGCACTCCCCAAAGAACCAGCAAGGCAAGTGCCAGGGACACCCCGGCCATCCAGTAGAAGACATTACGCCAACCGAAGGTTAAGGATAGGAAAGTTAAAGGGTAAAGGGCTAAAAGAGAGCCAAAGTTGCCAAAGAAGGAAGTAAGTCCGGAAAGAGTGGAAAAACGGGAGAGAGGAAACCAGGTGGCTTGTATCTTAAAAATGGAGACGATAATTACGGAGGAACCGATTCCTACTAGAAAGCGGGAAAGGTAGGCGGCTTCCAAGCTATGGGCAAGACCAAAGAGAATACTTCCGGCCGCAGTAATCAATAGTCCGCAGAAGTTGATTTTGCGGACCCCGATGCGATCGACTAAGATTCCCACCGGAACTTGCATGAGGGCGTAGGCATAATAGTTCATAGCGGTAAGGTTGCCTAGGGTCACCGAATTCATAGGAATTTCCCGGGTCAGCTCATCAGCCACGGAACCAACGGAGAGACGATGAAAAAAGACCGTAATAAAGGCCAGGACTAAGATACTCCAACTGCTCCAGCCATAGGAAAAGTTTTTCATAGACGACTGCAATTTCTCCACTTCTTTCTACATCTAATAAATCTCTTTTTATTTGTCTCTTCTAAAATTTTAAAAGGAGTATTAATTATTAATGCTGCAAATGTAATTCCAAAGCTCTATTATAAGTTGCATTTTAAGATAAAACTACGTAAAATTAAGGCAAGGAGAAGATTTTCACAAATTGAGAATCTTCCAAAAAAGGAGGGAACTTTATGTATAAAAAAATCCTTGTTCCTACCGATGGTTCAGAATACTCCGTAAGGGCTTTCAAAGCTGCCCTCGAGCTGGCCAAGCGTTTTCAAGCAGAAATAATCTTAATTCACGTTGTTTTTAACCCGGAAACACTTTGGGGATATACTTTATCCTATAGGTACACCATATCCGAAGAAGAGATTGTTAACAACGGCCAACTGGTTTTGCAAGATACCACGGCGGATATCTCTACAGAGAGTGTTCCTATCCGGACCGTACTGCACATGGGTCACCCCGCAACGAAAATCCTTGATCAGATCAAAATCGACAATATTGACTTAGTGGTGATCGGCAGTCATGGTTATGGCCCCATTACCGGGTCGGTCCTCGGAAGCGTCAGTCAGCGTGTCCTACAAAAATCACCTTGTCCGGTTCTTCTTGTAAAGTAAGTCTATTAAGAATGAAGATTATTTCCTTAAAATTGTTATATAAAGAATTTATGAGCATAGATCCTCAACGAAAAGGATTTTGTAAGACTAGTAATAAGAAATGTTGAACCATAGCAAAAATGGTATAAAGTTCTCAGTTAAAATAGGTCTTAAGCCCTGCTCCTTGCGGCAGGGTTTTACTATTTTATAGCGAATACCAAAATGTGTAAGACCAAAAACCAAAGGTTTTACGAAGACGAGTGATTAAGACATCCCAGCAACAGGAGCGTAGGACATGAAGGAAAAAGAAATTCGTTTAACATCTCAGGAGATTGACTATTTATTAAAAGGAACAATTCAATGGGACGACATATTATCCCGGCAGCAAAGCTCCTTGCGAAAACCACTCGACATATCGAAAAAAGTACAAGAAGATAAGTGGAAAAGTTGGAAGCCCGAAGAACTTGAAGAATTAAAAGGCGGGGACTTTCGCCGAAAGGACAGCTCGTCTCGGGATTTCTCGAATAAAGGCAATTGTTCTCCAAAGGACTCCCAAGAAGGTGATAACCGCCCCCAGGAGAATGAGGAAGAAAATGACATACCCCCTTTATCGGGAACCAAGGTCTATGTGTTATTATCCCTTATGGCCTGCATCGTCTTTGGAACTTGGATATACTTCGTTTTTGCTTAATGGCGAAAACGGAGTTTTTTTATTTGTATAACAGGAAAAACTATAAATAATTCCTAAAGTATTTGCAAAAGAAACATTTTAGAGTAAAATAGAATCAAAGGTCAAAGAAGGTCATAAAGTCAAAGAATGTCATAGTTAAGAGGAGTGTCGCCAAGTGGGAAATCTTGCAGATCGCATCGAGCGTTATTTAAAGCAGATTCTTGAGCAATCGACGGAAGGTTATATAATATTGCAACGGGGCGTTCTAGCTGAGGAATTCTCATGTGCTCCATCTCAGATTAATTATGTTCTGGAAACCCGTTTTTCTGTAGAGCGGGGGTATTTGGTGGAAAGTCGCCGAGGAGGCGGTGGATATTTGCGGATTGTCCGCTTGGGCTTTAACGACGAAGGGGATTTTCAGAATATAATGAGGCAGCTTATCGGTAACCAAGTAACCGAGAACCGGGCCTTTAATCTTCTCCAGCGTCTCCGGGAAGATGGCTTAATCACCCGGCGTGAAGAAGAGATTATTCGTACGGTTCTAAGCAGGGATGCTTTGGGAGCGGAAAATCCCACTACTAATAGTCTAAGAGCCCATATGATGAAACGAGTCCTTCTGACCTTAAGCCGTGAGGATTTGCAGTGATAGGAAGGGGAGGGAAAAACCATGCTCTGCCAACATTGCCAGCAGCGAGAAGCCAACGTTCAATTCACCAAGATCGTCAATGGTGAGATGGTCAAATTTTATCTATGTGATCATTGCGCAAAGAGCACCCCGGAGATGAGCCTTGTGTTTAACCCGGGGATTTTACCTGATTTTTTACAGTCGCTTTTTAATTTTACGAATCCTCAGGCCTTAAAGGAAGAAACCTGCCCTCAATGTGGACGCCGGCTTTCCGAGATCACTAAGGCGGGAAAACTGGGTTGCAGTGGCTGTTATGATAAATTCCAAGCGGAACTGGAGCCGATTTTGCGCAAGATTCATGGGGGAGGAAGGCATGTCGGTAAGATTCCCGCTCGTAAAGGAGCGGTGATCCGGGAGAAAGTTGAGATTGAAAAGCTCAAAGAAAAGCTTCAAGGGCACATTCGCAACGAGGAATTCGAAGCAGCGGCAGTGGTTCGGGATCAAATTCGGGAACTCGAGCAGAAGCTAGGGGGATAAAGACATGCAGAGGAAAGAACATTTACTTCGCCATAGTGAATGGATGAAGGAAAGACCGGATACTCCCGTGGTCTTGAGCAGCCGGATTCGTTTGGCTCGCAACTTGGAAGGGGTTCCTTTTCCTCTAGGCCTTTCCGCGGAAGCTTCCCAGGAGGTTGAGGAAAGGGTGGCCGCTCAACTGAGGTCCATTGCCATCGACGGGGAAAAGCTGACCTATTATTCCATGAAGGATTTAACTCCCATTGAGCAATACGTTCTGCTTGAAAAACACTTAATCAGTCCGGCTCTCGTTAATTCCCGGGGGTCACGGGGAGTAGCGATTAACCCGAATCATCGGGTCTCAGTGATGGTCAATGAAGAGGACCACTTGAGAATTCAAGTTCTACTGCCGGGGGACCAGTTAAAAGATGCCTATCTATTAGCCGGTAATATGGACGATGAGTTGGAGGAGTGTTTGGATTTTGCTTATCGGGAGGCTCAAGGGTATTTAACTTCTTGCCCTACTAATGTGGGAACAGGGATGCGTGCCTCAGTTATGGTGCACATGCCGGCCTTAGTCATGACCAACCGTGTCCAGCAATTGCTGGGGGTCCTAAATCATCTGGGCTTAGCAGTGCGGGGGTTATATGGGGAAGGTTCCCAAGCCTTCGGGCATATCTATCAAGTATCTAATCAGATTACCCTGGGTAAGAGTGAGGAGGATACCATTACCCATCTGGAAGCGGTGACCCGTCAGATCATCGAGCAAGAAGTACATGCCCGAGAGGGTTTGGCTAGGGAGGCCAAGTTGGCACTGGAAGACAAAGTCTGGCGGGCCCGGGGAATCCTGGCGAATGCCCGGCTTTTAAGCTCGGAAGATGCCCTCCAAAATCTATCTTTGGACCGGTTGGGAGTGGATATGGGAATACTGCCTCCTCATCAACGGAGCTTTACCACCTTGCTGGTGGATACCCTGCCGGCCTCTTTGCAATATGTTCTTGAGCAGGAGCTAAGCCCGGAACAACGGGATGAAGAGCGGGCCAATTTTGTCCGCAAAGCCATGAGTGAAGTGAAAGAATAAGGAAGGTGAAAATCACGATGAATGAAAAGTTTACGGAGAAAGCAGTTAAAGCCCTGCAATTTGCCACGGAAGAAGCTAAGAGAATGGGCTCTAATGTTATTGGTACAGAACATCTCCTCCTGGGTTTAGTGGCGGAAGGAGAAGGAATCGCCTCCAAATCCCTGATGGGAATTGGGGTGACGCCGGAAAAAATCCGGGAACAAATCGGTAATTTAACCGGCATCGGCCAGCCCTATACAGGGGAAGTCAACCTCACCCCTCGGGTTAAACGGGTTTTGGAGTTAGCTAACGAAGAGGCTCGCCGCCATGGGGTAAGCTATATCGGTACCGAACATCTTCTGCTCGGCCTGTTAATGGAGGGAGAAGGGGTAGCTGCCCGGGTCCTTCACAATCTCAATGTAAGCCCGGACAAGATCTGGAAGCAAGTAGTTCAGCTTTTGGGTGGCCAGCCGGATGAGCTGCCTATGCCTAATAACTCATCCGGCAATGGTATCCCTAAGAGTGCCGGTTCTTCTAATACTCCCGCCTTGAATGAATTCGGCCGCGATCTGACCTTGCAAGCTCGGGATGGTAAGCTGGATCCGGTGGTGGGACGGGAAGATGAGATTGAACGGGTAGTTCAGGTCTTAAGCCGTCGTACCAAAAATAACCCTGTTCTTATCGGCGAGCCGGGAGTAGGAAAAACCGCCATCGCCGAAGGCTTGGCCCAGCGGATCGTCAATAACAAAGTGCCGGAGACCCTGGCCGGCAAACGTGTGGTCACCCTCGATCTTTCCGCAGTGGTAGCCGGCAGTAAATACCGCGGAGAGTTTGAAGAGCGGCTGAAAAAGGTTATGGAAGAGATTCGGGTGGATGGAAATATCATCGTTTTTATCGATGAACTTCATACCCTTATTGGCGCCGGGGCTGCCGAAGGAGCCATTGACGCAGCCAATATTCTCAAACCCGCCTTGGCTAGAGGAGAACTCCAATGCATCGGAGCCACCACTTTGGATGAATATCGAAAATATATCGAAAAAGATCCGGCGCTGGAACGCCGGTTCCAACCGATTACGGTAGGCGAGCCTACCATTGAACAAGCCGTTCAGATTCTCTATGGGCTAAGAGACCGTTATGAAGCCCATCATCGGACCAGAATCACCGACGAAGCTGTGGAAGCGGCGGTAAAGATGTCCGATCGCTATATCTCCGACCGTTTCCTTCCGGATAAGGCTATCGACTTAATGGATGAGGCGGCTTCCCGAGTACGTCTGGCGGCTTTTACTGCTCCGCCGGATCTTAAGTCTTTAGAAGAAAAGATCGAGGCTCTCAAAAATGAAAAAGACGCCGCCGTACTAAGTCAGGAATTCGAAAAAGCGGCGAAAATCCGCGATGAAGAGCATAAACTGCGCCAAGAGTTGGCGGAGCTGCGCAATAACTGGGAAAGCAAGCGGGATGTTCATCAAAGCCAGGTAACAGCAGATGATATTGCCCAGATCGTGGCTAGCTGGACGGGTATCCCGGTGAAGAAACTGGCTGAGGAAGAAAGCGAGCGACTCCTGCACTTGGAGGATACCCTTCACGAACGGGTAGTGGGGCAAGAGGATGCAGTGAAAGCGGTATCCCGGGCCGTGCGTCGGGCCAGGGCCGGGCTGAAGGACCCCAAGCGTCCAGTAGGCTCCTTCATCTTCCTTGGTCCCACAGGGGTAGGGAAAACCGAGTTGGCAAGGGCCTTGGCTGAAGCCTTATTTGGGGATGAAGATGCGATGATTCGCATCGATATGTCTGAGTATATGGAGAAACATGCCGTCTCCCGTCTGGTGGGAGCACCCCCCGGATATGTCGGTCATGATGAAGGCGGCCAGCTCACTGAAGCAGTACGCCGTAAGCCTTACAGCGTCGTACTCCTGGATGAGATCGAAAAGGCTCACCCGGAGGTCTTTAATATCTTGTTGCAAGTGCTGGAGGATGGACGTCTTACCGATACCAAGGGAAGAACCGTGGACTTCCGCAATGCCGTGATTATCATGACCTCCAACGTAGGTGCCTCTTTCATGAAGAAGGAAGCTTTGGGCTTTGCTTCCCGCCGGGATGCCGATACCGAGCATAAGAATATGAGTTCCCGGGTAATGGAGGATTTGAAAAAGACCTTCCGTCCGGAATTCCTCAACCGGGTTGATGAAATCGTTGTCTTCCACGCTCTCCAAACCGAAGGCCTTATGAAGATCACTGAGATCTTGATGAAACAGGTCAGCAAACGTTTAGCTGAACAAGGCTACGACCTGCAAGTGGAAAAGAGTGCCTTGGAGCTGATTGCTAAGGAAGGCAATGATCCCACTTTCGGTGCCCGACCCCTCCGCCGTGCTATCCAACGCTTGATCGAAGATAATCTCTCCGAAAAGATTCTCCTTGGAGAATTCAAAGCCGGTGATAAGATCAAGGTGGAAGCGGTCGAGAATAAGATGAAATTCAGCAAGGTAAAGGCACGGAAGAGTAAGAAGGCTCAAGCCTGAGTCTTGTTTGGGAACTCTACGGAGCTATGTTATAATTAATGGGCTAACCTTCGGGTTAGCCCAGATTTTATTTCTCTTTCAAACCACTAAAATGCCGGGGGATTTTCGTATAGTGGTTAAAGGTAGGTTATAAATGTCCGGTGCATTGGTGAATAAATGGACAAACAATAAGTAAAAAAATATATTTAGAATAACCCTTGAAAGGGGGGAGTTTGTTGGCAAAGGTGAAGACGCGGTTTTTCTGCCAAGCCTGTGGTCAAGAAAGTGCTCGCTGGTTCGGAAAATGTCCGGGCTGTGGGGAATGGAATACTTTGGTGGAAGAGGTCCTGGAGCGTTCGACGAGCAAGCGCACACTCTCGGGAGTCAAAGCAACCCCTTTGACCGAGATTCAGATCCGGGAGGAGGAGCGGGTTAGTTCCGGAAGTCAGGAGCTGGATAGAGTTTTAGGAGGAGGCGTTGTACCGGGTTCTTTTGTCCTTTTAGGGGGAGAACCGGGAATTGGCAAGTCTACCCTCTTATTGCAGACGGCGGGTTTGTTGGCTAAGACCATGGATGTGCTCTATATTTCCGGAGAGGAATCGGAAAAGCAGATCAAGCTGCGGGCAGAGCGTTTAGGGATTAAAGAATCCCGTTTGCATATTTTAACGGAGACTCGTTTGGAGGTTGTTCGGGATTTGGCTGTGGCTATGCGACCGGCTTTATTAATCGTGGATTCCATTCAGACCATGGTTTTAGAAGAGCTTCAAGCAGCGGCGGGCAGTGTCAGCCAAGTCCGGGAGGGTGCGGCCTTTTTAATGCGGTTTGCCAAAGAAGAAGAGATCCCTATTTTTTTGGTGGGCCATGTGACCAAGGAAGGTGCCATTGCCGGACCTAGAGTCCTTGAACATATTGTGGATACGGTCCTTTATTTTGAAGGGGACCGGCATCATGTGTACCGGTTGCTGCGGGCCGTAAAGAATCGCTTTGGCTCCACCAATGAAATCGGGGTTTTTGAGATGCATGAAGATGGCTTGGTGGAGGTGACTAACCCTTCCCGAGTCTTTTTAGGAGAGAATTCCGCCACTGCCCCCGGCTCGACCGTGGCGGTAGTCATGGAAGGGTCCCGGCCTATGCTGGTAGAGATTCAGGCATTAGTCACTCCCACTGCTTATGGACCGCCGCGGCGAACTACTACGGGAATTGATTTCAATCGGGTGCTGATGCTTTTGGCCGTTCTGGATAAAAAAGTAGGTTTTCATCTTGGAGCCCAGGACGTATTTATCAATATTGCCGGTGGTATTCGCATCGACGAACCGGGGGTGGATCTGGCTTGTATTGCCGCTATTGCCTCCAGTATGCGGGAATGCCCTCTGAAGCGCTATGCCCTGATTGGGGAAGTGGGACTCACCGGCGAGGTCCGCGGGATTTCTCAGATTGAGAACCGGGTGAAAGAGGCTATGAAGCTTGGTTTTGAGGGCTGTATCATTCCCCAAGTCAATGCCGCATCTGTAAAGCCCCCGGGAAATTTTACGCTTATTCCGGTCCGGACAGTGGAAGAAGCGGTACAAGTAATGTTTTGAAACTAGGGTGAAACAAGGGGACAGGTCCCTTGTTTCAGAAATTATGTCATCCTGAGCATCGGTGAAGCATGGCGAGTAGAGGCGGCAAAGGAAGGTCCTTCAAAATAAAAAAGCCGTACTCCACAAGTAACGGCTTGAATGTCTAACTGAAATTTCATGCTGGTGCCAAAGGATCAGGGATGGGTTTGAGTCGGAATATTTGTAGGGAACGACTCCTGTGTCGTTTCTCGCTTAGGTGAGGTTGAAGATGGTCAAGGTGGAGAGCCGGTTTTCTTCCTTTTCAATTACTTCATTTAGAGAAATACCCAAGGTATTTGCCAAGGCGGCTATGTAAAAAAGCTGCTTACCGAGTTCGGTTTCTATAATATCCTTGCAATTTTCGCAAAGCTTGCCGTCCAATTGGCTGTCTAGCAAATTCTTTAAGTCACTCAAACCCGCTTCTTCCGGCAAGGGCTTCTTATGGGCATCGATACCTTGGCAGCCGCAATTGGTTACGGTCTTCACTACGGCCCGATTCACGCGAGCGGAGGCTTCTTGGCTTTTGGTCAGAATGTCCAAAATGCTTTGGTGGCGAATTAAAAGGGATTGAACGTGAGCTTGATAGCGGTCTGTGAGATTTTCCATTGAGTTTTCCTCACTCCTTTCTGACATCTTAATTATAGCGAGGTGACAGGTGCGTTGTCAATTTTCTACAGACTTGACAGATCAAGTGATTCTTAGCTTGAGACGGAGTATACCTAAAAGGAGTGCTTACTCCGGCTGAAGCTTAGAAGAGCTCTCCACGCCGTGCCCGAGTCAGCCGTTACCTCAGCGTCACCGTCAGAGCCATACGACCGGTAGTCATCGGAAAAAATAGAGTGCCTCCCTGAGGACTATCTCTGATGGTCGCTTCCTTGCAAGACAGGAAACAGGAAAATGAAATTGACAGAATAGCTTGTCTATGATATAATTAAAAAATTTTTGACCCCCAATTCAATTATTGTTATAATGAAATATAAGGGGGGATCGGAATGTTCGATATTGGTGATAAAGTGGTGTACCCTATGCATGGTGCGGGTGTGATTGAGTCTATCGAAGAGAGGGAAGTTTTGGGAGAATTTCATCAATACTATGTCATGAATATCCCTGTAGGGAATATGAAGGTCTATATACCCTTGAACAATGTTACTCAGTTGGGCATTCGGGGAGTGATTTCGCCTGAGGAGGTTCCTCGGGTCTTTGAAATATTAGAAAATGAAAGCACCTTGCCTACTTTAGCTTGGAATAGGAGATACCGGGCTAATCTGGATCGGATCAAGAGTGGGGATATATATTCTGTTGCGGAGGTGGTACGTAGTCTATTTCAGCGGGACCGGGAGAAGGGTCTTTCTACTGGGGAGAAAAAGATGTATGATAATGCCTATCAGATTCTCGTCAGTGAATTGATCCTTGCAGAAGGTATCCAGGCAGAGGAGATGGATGAGCGAATAAAGGGACTTCTTGCCTAAAATTTCGAATTGAAAATAACTGGGAATAAGGAGTATAATGGAAAATGGTTTCAGCCAAAATATAATTATAAAGGAGGTGAAATGATGATTCGCAACATTGTACGCGGTATCATCACCATATTATTTGGGGCTTTAGGATTTTATTTGGACGTTATTCTCTTAAGGCTCAATCTGCTTCAATCCTTAGGGTGGGAGTTTTCCCCGATTTGGACTTATGTAGCGATGGTAGCTGTTTTTGCAGCTATTGGTTTTCTGATTGCTCCGGTCAGCATTCGAGTTTTTCTTGGGACTATGTCTTGGCTCGATACTCGCATGACCAAGGTTCCTACACACGATTTGATCGGTGGAGCAATTGGGGTTATTATCGGACTTATAATTGCTAGTTTATTAAGTGACGCCGTAAGAGCGATTCCGATTATCGGTTCTGCTGTCTCCATTATTTTAAGTGTTTCTTTTGGTTACTTAGGCCTGATTATGGGTGTTAAGCGTAGAGAAGAAATATTTGGTTTTTTCACTTTTCTCCCTAAATTGAAAGGAGAGAAAGGTGATAAAACTAAGAGTAAGGACGGGGCCTCAGTGGCTGCCGCTCAGCCCAATTATAAAATTCTGGATACCAGTGTGATTATCGATGGACGGATAGCCGACATCGTGCAGACCGGGTTTTTGGAAGGGACACTTTTGATTCCGACCTTTGTCCTCGAAGAGTTGCAGCATATTGCCGATTCTTCTGATCTTTTAAAACGCAATCGGGGCCGGCGAGGTTTGGATATCTTAAATCAAATTTCCAAAGAAAAGTTGAATAACAGTGTGGAGATCATGGAAGTGGACTTTGACGATATTGCCGAAGTGGACAGTAAATTAGTCCGGTTAGGGCAAAATCTTGATTCGCCGATTCTTACTAATGATTATAACCTGAATAAAGTGGCGGAACTGCAAGGGGTTAAGGTTCTTAATATTAACGAATTGGCCAATGCCATTAAGCCTATTGTTCTTCCCGGTGAAGAAATGGAAGTACAGGTAATGAAAGAAGGCAAGGAACTAGGTCAAGGTATTGCTTATCTTGATGATGGCACGATGATTGTGGTGGATACCGGCCGTCGTTATATGGGACAAACCATTACCGTATTAGTAACCAGTGTTTTGCAGACTGCTGCCGGACGAATGATTTTTGCAAAGCCGAAAGCACTTGCCGAAAAAAAGTCGGTTGGCCTGTCAGCGACGAATGAGGTGAATGTCCTTGGTTAAGTTGGGTGTGGTAATCCCTGCTGCAGGCCGAGGAAAACGCATGGGAGCCTCAATCAACAAGCAATTCCTGACCTTAGGGGGTCGTCCGATTCTCGCCCACACCCTTGCTCTTTTCGAGCAATCTGATTACGTGGCCGAGATCATCATTGTCGGCTCCCAAGGGGAACTGGAACGAATCAGGGACTTGGTTCAGACAGATGGATTGCGAAAGGTTTCCGCAGTTACCCTAGGTGGTAAAGAACGACAAGAATCAGTATTTGCAGGGGTAAAAGCTCT
Source organism: Desulfitobacterium sp. (assembly GCF_982384815.1). Classification (NCBI taxonomy): domain Bacteria; kingdom Bacillati; phylum Bacillota; class Clostridia; order Eubacteriales; family Desulfitobacteriaceae; genus Desulfitobacterium; species Desulfitobacterium sp. Next base: position 40,813 of record NZ_CEVWNY010000004.1, read on the forward strand.
TAGCCCATTGATCAAAAGGGTGGCGGTCCATGACGGGGCTCGCCCCCTTTTGACGTGCTCTGAACTAAACCGGTTTTTTACAGAGGCGGAAAAATTTAGGGCTGCCATCATGGTTGTTCCGGTAAAGGATACCATCAAAAAGGTGGATTCTCAAGGCAGAGTCCTCGAGACCCCTCCTCGGGAAACCTTGCGGGCTGTGCAGACTCCTCAGGTTTTTGACCGTGCTTTACTTGAGGAAGCACATCTTAAAGCCATAGAGGCAGGCTATTTGGCAACAGATGACGCCGCCTTAGTGGAATGGCTGGGTTACCCGGTCCAAACCCTGCCGGGCTCAATGGCAAACATCAAAATAACCACCCCTGAAGATCTGGACCTAGCTGAATCCATCCTCGGCAAACGCCAGTTAATTTAAAGGAGAAATAATTATGCTTAGAGTAGGGATTGGCTATGATGTTCATGCTCTGGTGGAAGGACGTCCACTGATATTGGGGGGGATCGAGATTCTCCACGAAAAAGGCCTTTTAGGCCATTCGGACGCGGATGTCTTAACTCATGCCATTATGGATGCTTTGTTGGGGGCCTTGGCTCTAGGAGATCTGGGGAAACATTTCCCTGATACAGATGAGCGGTATCGGGGGGCTTCCAGTATTAAGCTTCTGGAACATGTGATGACCCTAGTGGAAGAACGTGGATACCAATTGGGTAATTTGGATTGTATAATCGCTGCCCAACGCCCTAAATTGGCTGCTTACATACCGCAAATGCGGGAAAAATTGGCCTTTACCCTCAAAACTACCTTGGAAAATGTATCTGTTAAGGCCACAACTACGGAAAAGTTGGGCTTTGAAGGCCGCGAAGAAGGAATAAGCTCCCAAGTAATCGTATGCTTGTTTAGAAAGAACGAATAATATATACCGACGGGTGGGACAGGTTCCTTGTCCTCAAAATATGGTCAAACTGAGCACCAGCGAAGTATCTTGACCCCAACAATCTCACAGTTATCTTACACACAAACCGAATGAAATATTGATCAGCTAAATTAATTCTAGGAGGATCCTTATGCTAAAAGTTCGTTTTGCCCCCAGCCCAACCGGTCCCTTACATATTGGCGGGGCTCGGTCGGCCCTCTTTAACTACCTGCTGGCCCGTAAGGAAAACGGGGTGTTTATCGTGCGCAGTGAGGATACGGATCTGGAGCGTTCCAGCCGGGAGTCTGAACATAATATCTTAGAAGCCTTGCGCTGGCTTAATATTCAATGGGATGAAGGAATCGAGGTAGGCGGCGATAACGGCCCTTATCGGCAAACGGAACGCCTGGCTCTTTATCAGGAATATACCGATAAGCTCTTGGCCGGTGGTGATGCCTATTATTGTTACTGCTCGGAAGAGGAGCTGGAGCAGGAGCGTCAGGATTTGATCGCTAAAGGAGAGACCCCGCGCTACCTTGGTAAATGCCGCAATTTGACGGAGGAAGAACGTAAACGTTACGAAGCGGAAGGTCGCAAGCCGGTGGTTCGTTTCCGGGTGCCCGAGGGTCAACAAATCATCATTAATGATCAAGTGCGGGGAGAAGTGATTTTTGACAGCGACGGCATCGGTGATTATGTAATCGTCAAATCCGATGGCATTCCAACCTATAATTTTGCCGTGGTCATAGATGATACTACTATGAACGTTACCCATGTTATTCGCGGGGAAGAGCACCTTTCCAATACCCCTCGCCAGGCGTTGATTTATCAGGCTTTGGGATTGTCTGCTCCTGAATTTGCTCATATTTCCTTGATTCTTAATACTGAAGGAAAAAAAATGAGCAAGCGGGATGGGGATACTGCTGTGATCGATTATCAGGCCAAGGGGTATTTGCCTGAGGCTGTGGTGAACTTTATTGCTCTCATGGGTTGGTCTCCCGCCGGGGAGGAAGAGTTCTTTACCCTTGAGGAAATGGCTCAAGCCTTCTCCTTGGATCGGGTCTCCAAGAGTCCTGCTGTTTTTGACCTCAATAAATTAAACTACATGAATGCGCATTATATTAAAAAGGCAGACCCGGACCGTCTGACGGATTTGGCTATACCTTATCTTCAAGAGGTCGGCGCGATTCCCCAGGGAGAGCTTGCTCAGCAGGAGCGGGCTTGGGTAACTCATTATGTCCAGGCGATTATTAACCATCTATCTTACTTGGCGCAAGTCAAGGATTTTGTCCATTACTTCCAAGGCGGAGAAGCTATGGTGCCGGAAGGCGAAGCTCTGGAAATCCTGCAAGGGGAGCAAGTTCCGGCAGTTCTCGATCTTTTCGTGGAAAAACTAAAGGGACTGGATGCTATTACCGTAGATTCGGTAAAGCCTTTGTTTAAGCAAATCACTAAGGAACTGAAGCTAGGTGGTAAACAAGTCTTTATGCCTATCCGAATTGCTTTGACCGGGCAAATGCATGGACCCGAGCTTTACGATCTTGTACCTCTCTTGGGTCTGGATAACGTCCTCAGTCGTTTAGAGGGAAGCAAAAAATATTTGGCCACCTGAGCCCGGACGTGTCAACTAGACTGCATAGGTGCTAAAGCACCCATGGAAGTCTCCTATGTTGACAGGATTCAGCAGATTTTTTATACTAACAACATGAACCTTAGTTGCATATAATGCAATCGAGATTATTTTTCTGTGCTAAAACTTGCGACTACTGCAAGCATATTGAGATTGAACGTGATGAAGGGAAGAGTAGAAAGAATTCTTTGCCTAGAGAGGATGGATAAGGTGGAAGCCATCCCAAAGGAACTTTTGAAGTGCACCCCGGAGCGAGCGAAGAATGGGCATTCTTCCGTAGGGCTGCGTTAAGGCTTTAAGTGGAACAGGAAACTGTTCAAACAGAGTGGAACCGCGGAAATCTTCGTCTCTGGACGATAGGTTTCCGTTTTTTCTATTATTTTGATGAAGGTGATATATGTGTTTCGCCAAGTAAAGCAGGATATTAAGGTGATTTTTGACAGAGATCCGGCGGCCAAAAGCATGGTGGAAGTTATCCTTTGTTACCCGGGTCTTCATGCCCTTATTGCCCATCGGCTTGCTCATTATTTATACAAAAAGAAGCTGATTTTACTTCCCCGGCTCATTTCTCAAGTCTCCCGGTTTTTTACCGGAATCGAGATCCATCCCGGTGCGAAAATCGGCCAGGGTCTCTTTATTGATCACGGTATGGGCGTGGTCATCGGGGAAACGGCTGAGGTGGGGGATAATGTGACCATTTACCAAGGTGTAACTTTAGGCGGGACCGGTAAAGAAAAAGGAAAAAGACACCCGACAATTGGGAATAATGTATTTATCGGTTCAGGGGCTAAAATATTGGGTTCGATTAAAATCGGCGATAATGTTAAGATTGGAGCAGGCTCGGTAGTGAACAAGCCTGTGCCCAGCAACACTACGGTGGTGGGTGTGCCGGGAAAAGTAGTGGCCCGGCATGGGGTTCCCATTAAGGAGCTGCAAGTGGTCACAAAATCAGTATGTAATAAGGAGATCAGGGTAGAAGAAATGCCGGATCCCGTTCAAGAAATGCTTCAGTATCTGACAGACCGAATTGAAAGCTTGGAGAAAAAATTAAAGGAAAAGGAGAGCTAAGCCCATGTCTTTGCGACTCTACAACACTATGAGCCACCAAAAAGAGGAATTTAAGCCTCGGGAGGAAGGCAAGGTGGCCATGTACACCTGCGGGCCAACGGTGTACAACTACTTTCATGTGGGAAATGGACGGATGTTGGTTGTTTTTGATATGATCCGTCGTTATCTTCTTTATAAAGGCTATGATGTAACTTTTGTTCAAAATTTTACCGATATTGACGATAAAATCATTCAGCGGGGCCATGAAGAGGGTATGGATCCCCTGGAATTAGCACAAAAATATATTGAGGAGTACTTTGCGGATGCGAAGGCCCTTAACCTCATGCCGGCAACCATTCACCCCAAAGCCACTGATCACATTCCGGAGATGATCGAAATTATTAAGGGTTTGGAGGAATCGGAACTAGCCTATGCTGTTGAAGGGGATGTTTACTTCGCAGTGGATAAGCTCCCCACTTACGGTAAGCTTTCCGGCCGAACTCTTGAGGATATGCAGGCTGGGGCTCGGGTGGAAGTGGGGGAACGCAAACGCCATCCCATGGATTTTGCCCTATGGAAAAGTGCCAAACCCGGAGAGCCTTTCTGGGAAAGCCCCTGGGGAAAAGGTCGCCCCGGCTGGCATATTGAATGCACCGCCATGTCCCTGAAATACCTGGGGGCCGGCTTCGATATTCATGGTGGCGGTGGGGATCTGGTTTTCCCTCACCATGAAAATGAAATCGCCCAATCGGAAGGCTATCTCCACGGCGGGACCTTTGCCCGCTATTGGATGCATAATGCCTTCTTAACTGTGAATCAGCAAAAAATGTCGAAGTCCTTAGGCAACTTTTTTACCGTCCGGGAAATTTTGGAGCATTTTCCCGGCGAAGTGATCCGTTTCTACCTCTTAGGTACCCATTATCGCAGCCCCCTGGACTTTGATGATGAGAACCTGCGGATGGCGCAAAAAGGCCTGGAAAGGCTCCAAACCAGTATCCGCTTAGCTGATGAAGCCCTAGGCCGCCAAGGTCAAAAGGCCGCTAATGAGGCGGCTGAGGACAAGCTTAAGAACGCGGCGGAAGAAGCTGGAAGAGAATTCGAAAGTGCCATGGACGATGATTTTAACTCAGCCCTGGCTTATGCCGGTCTTTTTGAACTGGGAAAAGCCATCAATGCCCATGTCCAAGCTTATCCTTACAGCTCAGCGAGCCTGCTTAAAGCTAGAGCTACCCTTTGGGAATTAGGGGATGTGCTGGGTTTTGACTTTGCTAACCCTGCCCAAAATGGGGAAGGGTCTAATGAAAAACTGAAAGAAGTCATGGAATTGCTTCTGGAAGTACGGGCCATCGCCCGCGAAAAGAAGGATTGGGAAATGTCCGATCTTATCCGGGACCGCCTGAAAGACTTAGGGGTTATCCTTGAGGATACTCCCCAAGGTGCCCGGTGGACTCTGAAAAATTGACAAGTTTGGTGAGTGAAGAAAAAGGCATTTTGTTAAAGGTTACTTAAAGAGCTTAGATAAAAGTTAGTAAAGTTTTGAAAGGAGGTAGGGTATTCTGTCCGAACCTATGCCGAGATCATGGCAAGAGATGAATGCCCTTACCCTAGCCTATTTAGGAGATGCGGTCTATGAACTATGGGTCAGGACTCATCTCTTAAGTTTAGGTCATGTAAAGGTTAAGGAGCTTCACCACCTCGCCACCCAATATGTCCGCGCCGGGACCCAAGCTAAGCTCCTTCATCACCTCCTCCCGGACTTAGATGAGCAGGAAACCTCTGTGGTTCATCGAGGGAGAAACGCCAAAGGTGGTCATCCTAAAAGCACTGATGTGGTGACCTATCGCCATGCCACAGCCTTTGAGGCCCTAGTGGGCTATTGGCAATTAACAGATAATCGGGAGCGGATGTTCTGGGCCTTTAATCAGGTAGAAGGATTTATCCCGAATGAAGAAGATGAAAAGGTTAATGGCGAGTTCCCGGTGGAGGAAGAGACTCACGATGAGGAGGCTCCTAACATGGCACAGTTTGATATTGACTGCTAGAGAGGAAAATAGGGGGGAAGATAAGTGAATGTTGAACTGATTCAATACACTCCGGACCCGGAAAAGGTTATTGCGGCGGCTGCTCGCTTATGCTATTCGCCAGATCCGGTTCCCGAGCTGCTGGAAAGATTGGACGATGAAAGGGCAGCCGGCTTTGTGCAAAAACTCCGCTCCATGGGGCATCTTTCGCCCTTTGAGCATGTGAGCTTTCAATTCTCCATCGATGGTGTGTCCCGTGCCTTGTCCCACCAACTGGTCCGCCATCGGATCGCCAGTTACTCCCAACGCTCCCAGCGTTATGTGAAAGAAGCAGGGTTTGAGTTCGTCACACCCCCGAGCATTCGCCGCAACCCTCAAGCCTTAGAGCGGTTTGAGCGGATTATGGCCAACCTGCAAGAGGAATACCAGGCCTTACTGGAAGTAGCCCCTGCCGAAGATGCTCGCTATATCTTACCTAATGCCTGCACTACTTCCTTAATGGCCACCTTTAATGCCAGATCATTAATGAACTTCTTCGAACATAGAACTTGCATGCGTGCCCAATGGGAAATCCGCATAATGGCTGAAAAGATGCTGGACCTAGTTCGCGAAGTGGCCCCCAACGTCTTTGGACAAGCCGGCCCCACCTGCGTTACCCAAGGAGTCTGCCACGAAGGAGCCATGAGCTGCGGTCGGATCAAGGCGTTGAAGAAGTAGACAAACGAAAGGGTGACCCAACTAATGAACGATGAAATCGTATACGGCCGTAATGCCGTCTGGGAACTTCTCCAGTCCGGCAAACCAGTCAACAAACTCCTCTTCCAATCGGAAGGTACCGGCGGTCGCTTCCAGGACATGGTCAGCCATGCCCGTGGCCAAAAGATCCCTTTCCAATTCGTAGATAAAGCCGCCCTGGACCGCTTGACTGAGAAAACCAAGCATCAAGGGGTGCTGGCTTATGTCTCTCCCCGTGAATACGCCGAAGTGGACGACATCCTCGCTCTAGCAAAAGAAAAAGGTGAAGACCCCTTCATCCTTGTGCTGGATGAAGTGGAAGACCCTCATAATCTCGGAGCTCTCATTCGCACCGCCGATGCGGCAGGTGTCCATGGGGTCATTATCCCGAAGCGGCGTAGTGTCTCTTTGACCTCCACTGTGGCTAAGACCTCGGCCGGTGCTGTGGAGCATGTCTTGGTGGCTCGGGTAGGGAATCTGGTCCAGACTCTCAAAGATCTCCAAAAGGCCGGTTGCTGGGTCTCCGGAGCGGAAGCAGGGGGAACAGAGGTTTATCGCTCAGATCTTACCGGGGCAAGAGTCATCGTGGTAGGCAGTGAAGGTAAGGGACTGAGCCGCTTGGTCAAGGAGACCTGTGATGAAATAGTGAGCCTCCCCATGAGAGGAAAGATCAATTCTTTGAATGCAAGTGTCGCCGGGTCAATCTTACTGTACGAAGTTGTCCGCCAACGCAATCTACGATAGGGCTATAGATATAACGGTTCTAAAGGAATAGTGAAACGCAAAGCGGGACAGAAAAAAGCTCCTCCTTGTAATTGACAGTTATATTATTTATACTGCCTACCACAAGAGGGGCATATCAATAATCCCGAAGAACTCTAGGGCAATATGGGGCTGAATTCTATCCGCGCCGGTAAGGCATGAAGTGGGAAAGCAACAACGATCACGCTTGAATTTGAAGATTCGACAATGTTATGGGGAGTGCGGTTGGGTTCAAGAATATATTTGTTAATCGGGGTCCATACAATCTCACCATAGCCTGTTGTTTGTTTACGGAATAACTCATACTCTTTACGCATCCTTTTCTCAAATCGAGCTAAGGTTGCAGGCATTTCTTTAATGAAGCCGGCTTCGGGAGGAGAATAATAACTCGGTGGAGTGATACTATATTCTTTATATAATTTCTCCATGACTTCGTTTTTCGTGGTAAGGTTGCCGACCCTTTGGTCAATGTCATTTGCAGTTGCAAACACAGAGAGTAAGAGGACTAAGAATGTAATGCAACAAAGTGTAATAAATGATTTGCTCATCGTTCATCCCTCCTTTATTCTTTGGCATTAGTTTAATATGAATAATGATAAGGAATCAACCATATTTGGAAGATTCGGTAAGTTTCTAAGAATTGATACAACAAAGTCCTAAGCCAAAAAGCCTAAACTCAGCTTGTAGAGTGCATGAGACGACACAACATCTAAAACTTCGCCTTGACGCTTCCGAATTTCCCAAGGTATAATGAGTATGTTCTTGCGGACAAGTGCGATATCCATTGCAACATCTTCATCACCATGATACGGGAGGGATCGCTTTGACACTTAACGCCCAAGTCGAAGTGTTGGTAGAGTGCGACACGAATGAAGTCATTGTGGATGAAGAAGTCGTAGAGCTGGCCAAAAACGGTGATGCCGAAGCACAGGAGTACTTAATTAATAAGTACAAGAATTTTGTTAGAGCAAAAGCAAGATCGTACTTCCTCATTGGGGCAGATCGTGAAGATATTATCCAAGAAGGGATGATTGGGCTCTACAAAGCGATTCGAGATTTCCGTGGTGATAAGCTCTCTTCATTCCGAGCTTTTGCGGAGCTGTGCATTACCCGGCAGATTATCACAGCCATTAAGACAGCTACTAGGCAGAAGCACATCCCATTGAATTCGTATGTGTCCTTAAATAAGCCAATCTATGACGAAGATTCGGATAGAACCTTACTGGATGTGATTTCGGGAACGAAGATAACTGACCCCGAAGAACTGATCATCAGTCAAGAAGAATTCGATGATATCGAAGAAAAGATGGGTGAAATCCTTAGTTCTTTAGAGTGGAAAGTCCTGATGGCTTATCTGGAAGGAAAGTCCTATCAAGAAATAGCGGTAGATCTACATAGGCATGTCAAATCTATTGACAATGCTATCCAAAGGGTTAAAAGGAAATTGGAACGCTACTTGGAACGCCGGGATGAGTAAGCTCTGAGGTTCGAGGTTCAGGCTAGTGATACGGCTTGAGAAAAGAGTTTTTATTTATGCCGAGATTTATCAGTACCAGGTATCGAAATTTTGAATTAAGAATTAATTAAAGTATCATGGCCGACTCTAAAGTCGGTTTTTATTTTGGGGAAATAACTGTATACTTTTTCGCCAAGATGGTATATACTATATAAGTGATGCATCTGGGTAGGTGGCCGAGTGGTTAAAGGCGGCAGACTGTAAATCTGTTCCGAGAGGTACGGTGGTTCGAATCCATCCCTACCCACCATACTCGAAGTTCGTGGTGCGAGGATCGGGGTACGGGGCTTAGCTCTGTATTAAGATTGTAGTGCTGCAATTAGTACAATAATGATACGCGAATTTTTGAGTAATAAAATTTAGTAAGAGGAATACGAGAGTTCGATCATCGAACATCGTGCCTCGAATATCGTACCTCGAATATCGATTATCGTCGCGGAGTGGAGCAGCGGTAGCTCGTCGGGCTCATAACCCGAAGGTCGTCGGTTCAAATCCGGCCTCCGCAACCAAAGCAATAATTCCCTAGGCCAAAGCCTAGGGCTTATTTTTTTCAAATTCTTGACATGATAATTTACTTGTGATAATGTATTATGAGCATGGATTGAATGCGGATTTTTAGTTGTGCCCAGGGAGGTGTTCGTAAATGCGTGTTGGCATTACTTTAGCTTGTACTGAATGTAAAAACCGGAATTATGCTTCTATTAAGAATAAGAAAAACAACCCGGATCGTTTGGAGATCAAAAAGTATTGTAAGTTTTGCAAGACCCACACAGCTCACAAGGAGACTAAGTAATTTTTGCCTTGAGGTTTGGGCAATTATTTTTTCTTTTTCCTAAATGTCTGTACGCCGGGCTGCGTTGGCTATTAAGAAAGAATAAGTTTGTGGACGCATAACGCAACTAAGGCAGCCGCCAAGTATTGTTTATTAGTAAGGGTGGTTTTTAGAGTCTTGTAAGGATGTGATTGGATGGGCGCAGTTAAGAAGCAAACGAATGCTCCTGGCACAAGAGAGAAGTCTACAGAGTACTTCAAAGGAGTATGGAGTGAACTTAAAAAAGTACACTGGCCAGACCGTAAACAGCTTTTGACGTATACAGGAGTGGTTTTAGTCGCTGTAGCGATCGTAGCCGTGTTGCTGTGGATCGTGGATAGCGGGTTCGGTATTGTAATAACCAAGATTCTCGGATAGGTACTTAAACTAGCTTACCTTAATCCCTTGTCAAGTTAGTTTGGGGCCTGGTATTGGAGGTTCCTGTTCGAAATATGACAAAGAACTGGTATGTTATTCACACTTATTCCGGCTATGAGAATAAGGTGAAGACCAATCTTGAAAAACGCGTAGAGTCCATGAATATGGAAGATAAGATCTTCCGTGTTCTTGTTCCCATGGAAGATGAAATTGAAATCAAAAATGGGAAGAAGAAAGTCGCCAAACGTAAGGTTTTCCCAGGCTATGTTCTTGTGGAAATGGATATGACGGATGATTCATGGTATGTGGTACGCAATACGCCGGGTGTGACAGGCTTTGTCGGAACCGGAGCGAAGCCGATACCTTTGCTGGATCATGAAGTTAAAGCCATCTTACGTCAGATGGGTGTGGAGGAAGTCCGTACCCGTGTGGATTATACAGTTGGTCAAAATGTACGCGTCACATCGGGTCCTTTTAAGGATTTCATCGCTACCGTTCGGGAAATCCTTGAAGATAAAGGAAAACTACGGGTTTCTGTTTCCATGTTTGGCAGGGAAACCCCGGTAGAACTTGATTTTGCTCAGGTCGAAAAAGTCGACTAAAGCTTAATTACCCTATTAAGGAGGTGTAAATATGGCAAAGAAAGTTGTTGGTTTGGTTAAATTAGCTATTAACGCAGGTAAAGCAAATCCGGCACCTCCGGTTGGTCCGGCACTCGGTCAGCACGGGGTCAACATCATGGCCTTCTGCAAAGAGTACAACGAGCGCACCAAGGATCAAGCGGGATTGATTATTCCGGTTGAAATTACCGTCTATGAAGACCGTTCCTTTACCTTTATTACCAAAACTCCGCCGGCATCTGTGTTATTGAAAAAGGCTGCGAACATTAACTCCGGTTCCTCAGAGCCTAACCGTAAAAAGGTGGCTCAAGTGAGCAAGGCTAAAGTTCGTGAGATCGCCGAAACTAAGATGAAAGACCTCAATGCAGCAAGCGTTGAAGCAGCGATGAGCATGGTTGAAGGTACTGCACGCAGTATGGGAATCACCATCGTCGAATAATTATTACGTGGGAGGGGCAAGCCCCGAAGAACCACTAGGAGGTTAAAGAATGGCCAAAGTAGGAAAAAACTATCAAGAAGCAGTTAAAGCTTTTGACCGTGCTGCTCTTTATGAGCCTACTGAAGCTTTAGCTATCGTTAAAAAGGTTGCTAAAGCAAAGTTTGACGAAACGGTAGAAGTAGCATTTAAGCTCGGTATTGATACTCGTCATGCTGACCAACAAATCCGCGGAGCCCTGGTGCTTCCGAACGGAACCGGTAAAACCCGCACTGTTTTAGTTTTCGCCAAAGGCGACAAAGCTAAAGAAGCTGAGGCTGCCGGTGCAGAGTTTGTCGGTGCGGAAGATATGATCGCCAAAATCGAGCAAGGTTGGTTTGGTTTTGATGTTGTTGTTGCGACTCCCGATATGATGGGTATGGTCGGTAAACTGGGTCGTGTGCTCGGTCCCAAAGGACTTATGCCAAACCCCAAAACCGGTACTGTAACCTTTGAAGTAGCAAAAGCTGTCAAAGAGATCAAAGCCGGTAAGATTGAATACCGTGCTGACAAAGCCGGCATCATTCATGCCCCAATCGGCAAAGTTTCCTTTAGCGAGGAGCAACTCTATGAGAACTACAGAGTTCTTGCTGAGACCTTAGTTAAAGCGAAACCGGCTGCAGCAAAGGGTCAATATATGCGCAGTGTTACCGTCTCCTCAACTATGGGACCCGGAGTGCGGATTAACCCTGTCAAAGCTCTGTAAGTAGATTCACATATTGTCTGGAATACTTCTTGACAGGTTTGCATAGATAAGATATACTCTACTAGAATTGAATAACCTTCCACTGTAGACAGCAGGGGCTTTTAAGCTTAATGTCCTGCCGAGGTTGGAGAAATAGCCTTAAGTTTATTATTGGGCCTTCTTAACCTCTGCAGTCAAAGCGGAGGTTTTTTGATTAGTGTGGGCAATCCACGCAGTGGACATGTCAACTAGACAGCAGATGATTTACATCTGCAGTAAGTTTCCTATATCGCCGGAAGGAGGTGGACTTAAATGCCAAATATCGAAGAAAAAGCACAAGTGGTTGCTGAGATTAAGGAAAAGCTCCAAAGCTCCTCAGGGGTGGTTCTCGCAGACTATCGTGGTTTGACCGTTTCCCAAGTTACTCAATTGCGTGCCCAACTGCGTCAAGCGGGAGTGGAATATCGCGTATTGAAAAACACTTTGGTTCGTCGCGCAGCTCATGAAGTCGGTATCGAAGGTTTGGATGGTTATCTTGAAGGGCCTACAGCCGTTGCTTTCAGTGCCGATCCCGTCGCTCCTGCTAAAGTATTAGCTGATTTTGCTAAGGCTACAAAGGTCAAGACCTTTGCTATCAAAGCAGGTGTTGTTGAAGGAAAAGTCGTTGACGAAGCAGGAGTTAAAGCGCTTGCAGAGCTTCCTTCTCGCGAAGTTCTTCTTGCCCAAGTTCTACGAGGAATGCAAGCACCCCTCGTCGGCATGGCCAACGTACTTCAAGGACCGATCCGCAAAATGGGTTATGCCTTGGAAGAAGTGCGTAAGCTCAAAGAAGCCCAAGCATAAGCGGGGTTCCAAGTATGATGTTCGAGTTATGATGCTCCGGCCTTGCCAAAAGGCATCCTAACTGAATAATAAGAAGATCAAAACTGACTCAAAAACAAAAATTAATTTAAAAGTGATATTAGGGAGGAAAATTTCAATGTCTAAAACTGCTGAAATTCTTGAAGCCGTAAAAGGCTTAACCGTTCTCGAGCTTGCCGAGCTCGTCAAAGCTTTCGAAGAAGAATTTGGTGTAAGCGCTGCTGCTCCTGTTGCTGTGGCTGCTGCTCCCGGCGCTGCCGCTGCTGCTCCTGCTGCTGAAGAAAAAACTGAATTCGATGTTATCCTTACTAACGCTGGTGCTTCCAAAATCAACGTGATCAAAGTTGTTCGTGAAATCACCGGTCTCGGCTTGAAAGAAGCTAAAGAACTCGTTGACGGCGCTCCAAAGCCTGTTAAAGAGAAAATTAGCAAAGATGATGCAGAGGCTATCAAAACTAAGCTTACCGAAGCTGGTGCAACTGTCGAAGTTAAGTAATTTGCCCATAGGCAACAAAGGTGCTCTCCAAGTGCGGAGGGCATCTTTTTTTAGGCGTAACAGCAGCACGGTTCATTATGATTATTGTAAGCGTGTCGGTCAGCTTGAATTTGGATTGTCCATGAATGCACTGTACAGAGCTTGTATAGATTTGCCTGGCTCAATGCCCAATTCAGCTTTGAACAGTGTCTGTACGGCATGATAATGCGTAATAAAGGCGACCCGATCCTCTTTTAAGAAATAACACCTTAAAAGCATTTCATGGACAGATTCATCTAAAGGAGATCTTTCAAGGATACTGTGCAGAAGTTTTTCCGCCTTGCGATAATCATTGCGGAACATATAATACTTAACGGCGGAAGAAGAAAGTTTGCAGTATTTCTGATAAAAGTCGCTTCTTTTGGACAAAGACCATAGATAGTCATTTTCCTCTAAGTAATCCCCTCGATAGAGGGATAAAGCCTGTTCATATTTTTCAATGGTACTTTCATCCACAGGAATAGAGGAAGAAGCACAGCTGTTAAACTCAACTATATCGATATAAGTCTGAGGAAGGCTCAGCCAATAGCATCCATTACTAAAACTTAACTGAAAAGGGATATTAGCCGAGGCCAATATCTTTTTTAATTTGTAAACGGTAGTGTGAAGTTGAATATCTACCTTTTCTATATTGTATTCCGGCCAAAGTGCCTCACAGATTCGCCACTTGGGAACTTCTTTTTCCAGATTTTGCACCATAAAAGCAAAAAGCTCTTCGGACTTGGATGTCCGCCATTTCACAGGCTTTTTGCTTGTAGGACCGTACACAGTGAATTTGCCAAAGCTATAAATGCCCCCTCCGCCTGTAGCTTCTTGGGTGGAGTTTTCCGATAATCCTCTTATTTTGACTAGACGCTCGATAGCTTTCTCTACGTCTTTCTGGGAGAGGGGCTTAAGTAAATAATCCAAAGCATTGACCTTAAAGGCGTTCAGAGCATATTGATCATAGGCGGTAACAAAGATGATTTCAATATTGCTGTTCATAGTCTGAATATAACCGGCAAGCTCCAGACCGCTTGTTTCCGGCATCTCAATATCAAGGAAAGCAACATCCGGTCTGGTTTGCTTTAGATAGGTTAAAGCATCCGCCGACCTGAGAAAGCTGGCCACAACCGTGATCTGTCCGGTTCTTTCCAACAGGATCTTCAGAACATTAATCGCCGGTTCTTCATTTTCTACAATAATCGCTTTCAGCATAGAAACTCATCTCCAAAAGCATTTGTAATTATTGGTATGGTATATGTCAACAGGTTTTTGCCGGGATCTTGAAGGAAACGGTTGTTCCACAGTTTTCTGTACTTGAGATATTCAATGTAGTACCATAGAACCTTAACAGTCTCCGATTGATATTGGATAACCCTACGCCTTTGCCTTCCGGTTTTGAATTCGTTAGATCTTCTAGGACAAAAGCAGGAATACCGGCACCGTTATCAATAACCTGGACATGAATCTGATCTTTCCACAGCTCCAAAGACAGAGTAACCTTTCCTCCCTTGCTTCTTTTCAGCAAACCATGACGGATGGAGTTTTCTACGATGGGCTGGAGCATGAGGGGAAGAATATAGAAATTTAACACGGAGTGATCAATGGCGTATTCCACTTCAAGCTGTTTGCCAAACCTGGCTTGTTCAATGGCTACATAGGCCTTGACTATCCTAAGTTCTTTTTCAATGGTTATAACGGAAGTTGTGCTGGAGAAATCAAAACTATTCCTTAAAAAAACCCCCAATTCCGCAAGCAGATCTCCTGCCTTGTCGGGGTCGGTATAACAAAAAGAGTGGATGGTATTCAAAGCGTTGAAGAGAAAATGAGGCCTAATTTGTGCTTGCAAAAAAGCGGTTTCCTTTTTTACCAGCAAGTCCATGGAACTTTTTAATTGGACAAGGGTCCTGACACGGCACTTAAGCTCTCCGGCTTCAAAGGGCTTTTCGATAAAATCGTTGGCTCCTGCCCTAAAACCAATATCAATATCTTCCGGCAAAGCTTTAGCGGAAAGGAGCAGGATCGGAAGCTCAAGAGGGGAATAAGTCTCCCTGATTTTTCGGCAGACTTCATAGCCGCTCATACCCGGCATCGTGACATCGAGAATGCAAAGATCATAGTTAAGAGCCCCTTTAAGGAGCTGCAGGGCTGATTCCCCATTTCCGGCCACGGTGACATTGTATTGATTGGCAGTCAAGATATTCATGATGGCCTTCAAATTGGAGAATTCATCGTCAACTGCAAGGATGGAGAATTCTCCGCCGATATGGACTGTTTGGGGCAAAGGTTCAACGATTAAAGACTGAGATGCATTCTGCTCTGCCAAGTTGGCCGGTGATGTTTGGAAAAGGTTGCCCTCTTTGGCAAGAGGCATAGGGAAAGTAAAGGCAGTTCCTTGACCGGTCCGTGAAGGGACAAAGATCTGTCTATATTTTTCGGACATATATAAGGCCAATGACAGAACAAAAATCGGCTGAAATACGGGAAAGAACAGATTGGATTCCCAGAGCAGAATAATATTGGCAAGACCGGTCAATAAAGCAATCAGCGAGCTTAATACAGCGGTATAAAGATAGTACCGGCCTTCATTATCGCCCTGAGAGCTTTTGGCAAGGATAACAATAATTAAGGAAAGTGCATAAATATGGCCGATGAGGGCAATTGCCAAAGTATAACCCAATAAGTGAGAATAAGTAAAACAACTCAGCAACAGGAAAACCACAGCTATTCCATTGGTGATCAGATTGGCTCGGCGGGAAAAAGAACCTTCCAGGGCATGATAGAGAAATTTGATCAAGGTATAAAGGCAGATAGTATAGGAAGTAGCTAGAATCTTTGCGGAAGTATTAAAGGCTAACGATGGGAAGGCATAATTTAATAATGCCTCCGAACGGACACTGGCATGAAGAGCAGAAAAGAGGCAATAAAAAGCTAAGAACAGCACGGCGGCACCATTCCTTCGCCGGAGGCCCAAGCCGAAAAAATAAAGAGACAAAAAGAACATACCGGCAATAACGGATATATCAAGGAAAGAATTATGCAGACGTAAAGCGGCAATGGAATTCTGACTGCCAAAATGGATTTCATAAAGGATGCCGCTTTTTACATTAGCAAAATCGGCCGCTTGAATAAGGATTTCTACCTCGTCATCATCAGTTTGGAAGTAGCTTGCATCCGCATAACTTTTATGGACAGTGGTTGACCGTAAGTTTCCCGGTCTGCCGCATTCCATTATTTGCACATCATCGGCAAAGATCCGAGCCGCGGCAGAGATAGTTGTGAACTTAATCCCATAATTCCCCCTGCCTTCGGGAAGTAGAATCTTAAGCCGATAGGTGGCGCAGCCGTGAGGCGGCGGCTGTTCATCTGCGATTTGATAGGAACTCCAGCTGCCCGGGACTTTTTGAATAGTTTTGCCCATAGGCTGTCCATTTTTAAAATCCGTGGGGGTAAGAAGCTGCCCAAAATAAAATTCCCATTCCCCGTTTAATTTCACAGTTTTAGCTTGGGTAAGATCATATTGCCTTAGATCCAGAGTGCCATTGCTCGCTTGAGGGTCCGCGGACAGCTTGAGGCGGATGCCTGGAACAGTGATACTTAGGGCCATTATCAATAGCATTATGTAGAAAAAGGACTTTTGGGTTATAGAATTATTCATAAAAAGGAATCCTTCCAACCTAATCGTTCTTTTTCCCATTATATATAGAATGCCAAAGTTTTTATAGATACTCTAAGCACAATTCCATGGATTTTTTCTATAAGATTATTTAGATGTTCAGAAAATGTTCAGACACCCTTGTTAAAATGATGCTTAGTGCCCAAGCCAATATAGTGGGTATGATTGAGAAGAAGGTTAAATGGCACGGATTTCAGATGAATTAGGAGATGTGGGAAATGGAGGCTTTTATTGCTAGGCAGCCGATTTTCGATAGAAAAATGGAGATCTATGGGTATGAGCTTTTGTATAGGCAGAGCTATGAAAACTATTTTTCCGGTATTGATGATGACCAAGCCACCTCGGAATTGCTTTATAATACCTTTCTGGTTATGGGACTTGAGAATTTAACCGACGGCACCAATGCCTTTATCAACTTTTCCAAAAAGCTCATTGACAGCGATCTGCCTTTTTTACTGCCCAAAGAGAACATTGTGGTGGAAGTCTTGGAACGAGATCAAGTAACCTCGGCCACGGTAGAAGCCTGCAAAAGGATTAGAGAGAGAGGGTACAGACTGGCCCTTGACGATTTTGTTTTAGATGAGAACAATCTGCCTTTACTTGAGCTGACAGATATTATCAAAATCGAATTTCCGGCTGTCTCACAAAGGGAACAATCCAGGCTTATACAGCACTTAGGCAAAAAGGTAAAGTTTTTGGCGGAAAAAATCGAAACCAGGGAAGAGCTTCAACAAGCCATGGAGATGGGCTATGATCTTTTTCAGGGCTATTTTTTCAGCAAACCCGCCATTATCCGTTCCAAAGAAGTGGTAAGTCTGAACGCTAACCTAATCAGTATTCTTGCCGAACTGAATGCACCGGATCCCAGTTATGCCGTTATTACCGATATTATCAAAATGGATTTGGGTCTGTCTTATAAGCTTCTCAAGCTGGCTAACTCTGCAGTGATGGGTTCTAAGATGAGGATCCAGTCGATTTCTCATGCCTTATCCTTTATCGGTATTAAAGAAATGAAACGCTGGATGGCATTAATGCCGTTAAAGGAGATCGAGAACGTTGAAAATGCCGAGTTAGTTAAGCAATCCCTGATCCGGGGTAAGCAGATGGAACTCCTTGCCGCCGAACTATATCCCCACGGAGAGGATTCCGAATTTTTTTTCACGGGGATCTTTTCTTCCTTGGATATCTTATTAAATAGTCCTATGGAAGAGGCCCTTAAAGGCCTTCCCTTATCCATGAACGTCAAGAATGCTCTCTTAGGCATGGAAAATGAGCTACGAAGGCTCCTGGATTTTGTGATTCATTGGGAAAAAGCGGAATGGACCAAAGCGGAAAGCCTATATCCCATAACCCCGAAATTCATGGCTATCTATTTAGAAGCATTGAAATGGCGGAAAAAGCTCAATTACTAGTTAATTTTCATAAAAGCATTTTCTTAAAAGAGGGTCCTAGGGGCTCTCTTTTTTGGCTAATGAGAAAGTAAAAATTTCACGGCGCATAGGGGCAGTTGAAAAAAATATCGGAAAAGGGTTGGGAAAGGGCCATAAAACAGCAAAAAAAGAAATATTTCTCCTTGACAATATGATATAATCTTGGTATCCTTAGTAATTGTTACTGTACATAAAATGGACTAATTATCCAGACTATTCCAGACAGTAGCCAATGTCTCCAAGGGACTAGTCCTTTGGTGTTAAGGTTTAAGATACTGACGATGGGGAGATTGTCGTTTGATTGATTCGATCACCAAGAGGGATCTCCATAAACAGTGAAGCGAGGTTTTGCAAATGAGGCCTTGCTTTTGGCTGTTTATGTCATAATATAATCCTCGGGGCGAGGACATCACACTTGAGGGGTGAAGCGTACATGTTCTATCCTGTTAAGGTAGGAACGCGGGAACGCTGGAGTTATTCCAGAATTCGGGAAGTTCTCGACATGCCAAATCTAATTGAAATTCAACAAAACTCTTATCAGTGGTTTCTTGATGAGGGCTTAAGGGAAATGTTTCGCGACATTTCTCCCATTCAAGATTTCACCGGCAACCTCGTATTGGAATTTATTGATTACAGTTTAGGTGAGCCTAAATACGATGTGGAAGAGTGTAAGGAGCGCGATGTAACTTACGCGGCACCTCTGCGGGTAAAAGTACGTCTCATTAATAAAGAGACGGGGGAAGTAAAGGAGCAGGAAGTCTTCATGGGGGATTTCCCTTTGATGACAACCA
Organism: Desulfitobacterium sp.; assembly: GCF_982384815.1. Classification (NCBI taxonomy): domain Bacteria; kingdom Bacillati; phylum Bacillota; class Clostridia; order Eubacteriales; family Desulfitobacteriaceae; genus Desulfitobacterium; species Desulfitobacterium sp. Next base: position 59,676 of record NZ_CEVWNY010000004.1, read on the forward strand.
AAGGAACCTTTATTATCAACGGTGCTGAGCGGGTTATCGTCAGCCAGTTGGTTCGTTCTCCCGGCGTCTATTATTCTGAAAGCATTGATCCCAGTGGTAAAAAAGTCTTCGGGGCAACGGTGATTCCTAATCGTGGGGCTTGGCTTGAGTTCGAGACCGACGTTAATGATAATATTTTTGTCCGTGTGGATAGAACCCGTAAGCTACCGGCCACAGTTCTCATTCGGGCTTTGGGTTATGCTACTAATGGTCAGATTTCTGAACTTTTCAATGATGACGAGCATATTCGGATTACCCTGGAACGGGATAATACTGAGTCTTCGGAAGAAGCCTTAGTTGAGATCTATAAGCGCCTCCGTCCCGGCGAGCCGCCCACGGTGGATAGTGCCCGCAGTTTGCTTGAAGCATTATTTTTCGATCCCAAGCGTTATGACCTGGCCAAAGTCGGCCGCTATAAATTAAATAAAAAACTTAATTTGGACATTCCCAATGATGTACATCATTTAACTAAAGAAGATATCGTTGCTTCCTTAGGACAAATGCTTGCCCTTATGAAAGGGGAAGGACATAAGGATGATATTGATCATTTGGGTAACCGGCGCCTCCGTTCAGTAGGAGAGCTGCTTCAAAACCAGTTCCGGATCGGCTTATCCCGGATGGAGCGGGTAGTTCGGGAACGGATGACTATTCAAGATGTTGATGTCATCACTCCTCAAGTCCTTATCAATATTCGTCCGGTGGTAGCTGCCATTAAGGAATTCTTCGGCAGCAGCCAGTTGTCCCAATTTATGGATCAGACCAACCCCTTGGCTGAGTTGACCCATAAACGCCGCTTAAGTGCGTTGGGACCGGGTGGTTTAAGCCGTGAGCGTGCCGGCTTCGAAGTTCGTGACGTTCACCACTCCCACTATGGCCGGATGTGTCCCATTGAGACTCCTGAAGGTCCCAATATCGGTTTGATTGGTTCCTTGAGTACCTATGGCCGGATTAACCCTTATGGCTTTATCGAAGCGCCCTATCGTAAGGTGATAGATGGTCGCGTAACTGACCAGATCGATTATCTCACTGCCGATGAGGAAGAAAAATTCGTTGTCGCTCAGGCCAATGCCCCCTTAGCGGAGGACGGTACCTTCCTTGAAGATAAGATTGATGGACGTCATGGTCCTGACTTCGTCCTTGTTTCCCCCAACCGGATTGACTATATGGACGTTTCGCCAAAGCAGATGGTTTCCATTGCTACCGCTTTGATCCCCTTCCTGGAGCATGACGATGCTAACCGGGCTTTGATGGGTGCCAACATGCAGCGGCAAGCGGTACCTCTCTTAAGAGCCGATGCTCCTTATGTCGGAACGGGAATGGAATACAAAGCTGCCAAGGACTCCGGTGTCTGTGTCTTAACCCAAAAGGCTGGTACTGTGGAACGTGCTACCGCCGATGAGATCATCATACGTCATGATGATGCTACCTTAGAGAAGTATAAGCTGTTAAAATATCTCCGTTCCAACCAAGGAACCTGTATCAATCAGCGTCCCATCGTTATGAAAGGGGAGCGGGTAGAAGCAGAGCAAATCATTGCCGATGGTCCTTCCACAGACCATGGGGAACTGGCGCTCGGTCGTAACGTCCTGATTGCCTTTATGACTTGGGAAGGCTATAACTACGAGGATGCCATCCTGATCAGTGAAAAGCTGGTTAAGGAAGATTATTATACCTCCATTCATATCGAGGAATACGAAGCCGATGCTCGGGACACCAAGCTGGGACCGGAAGAAATCACCCGGGATATTCCCAACGTCGGGGAAGATGTGCTCAAAGACCTGGATGAGCGGGGGATTATCCGCATTGGTGCCGAAGTCCGCCCTGGTGACATTTTGGTATGTAAAGTTACCCCGAAAGGTGAGACCGAGCTTACCGCCGAAGAGCGCCTTTTAAGAGCCATCTTCGGGGAAAAAGCCCGGGAAGTACGGGATACTTCTCTGCGGGTTCCCCACGGGGAAGCCGGCAAGATCGTGGATGTTAAAGTCTTTACCCGGGAAAATGGTGATGAACTGGCTCCCGGCGTCAACGAGCTGGTACGGGTTTATATCGCTCAAAAACGGAAAATCTCCGTTGGGGATAAAATGGCCGGACGTCACGGTAACAAATGGGTTATCTCCCGGATCATGAGACAGGAAGATATGCCTTTCCTACCTGATGGCACTCCTGTGGAGATCGTTTTGAACCCACTGGGGGTTCCTTCCCGGATGAATATCGGGCAGGTTATGGAGACACACTTAGGACGGGCGGCTAAAGCCCTGGGCTTACGTGTCGCTACCCCGGTCTTTGACGGGGCTACGGAAACCGATGTATTTGAAACTTTGAAAAAAGCCGGACTGCCCGATGACGGTAAATCCGTTCTTTATGACGGCAGAACCGGAGAACCTTTTGATAATAAGATTACCGTCGGGTATATGTACTTCTTGAAGCTGCACCATCTGGTTGATGACAAGATCCATGCCCGTTCAACCGGACCTTACAGTTTGGTTACCCAACAACCCTTGGGCGGTAAAGCTCAATTCGGCGGTCAGCGTTTCGGGGAGATGGAAGTTTGGGCCCTGGAAGCCTACGGTGCCGCTTATACCCTCCAAGAAATTCTTACCGTTAAGTCGGATGACGTAGTCGGCCGGGTAAAAACCTATGAGGCCATCGTCAAAGGCGAAAACATCCCTGAACCGGGAGTTCCGGAATCCTTTAAAGTTTTAATCAAAGAGCTGCAAAGCTTAGGGTTAGATGTTCGTGTTCTCTCTGAAAATGATGAAGAAATCGAGATCCGTGAGATTGACGAAGATGTTACGGAGACCGCTAAAGAGCTGGGTATCGATCTTCACGAAGACCTCCCTGCTCCCGTAGCCAATGAGGCCAATGAGGGAGATGAAGATGAGGAGTTCTTCGACGAGGACGAGGTGATTGATGACGAACCCCTGAACTTTGATGAGGACGACTTGGATTGAACGGGTGAAAGGAGAGAGAACCTTGCTAGACGTCAATAACTTTGACCGGATGCGCATCGGCCTGGCTTCTCCGGAGATGATCGAGGAATGGTCTCATGGAGAAGTCAAGAAGCCTGAAACTATTAACTACCGGACCCTGAAACCGGAACGGGAAGGTCTCTTTTGTGAAAAAATCTTTGGACCCACTCGTGACTGGGAATGTCATTGCGGAAAATACAAGCGGGTTCGCTATAAAGGAATTGTCTGTGACCGCTGCGGAGTAGAAGTCACTCGCTCTAAGGTACGGAGAGAGCGGATGGGCCACATTAAACTGGCGGCTCCTGTTTCTCATATCTGGTACTTCAAGGGGATTCCCAGCCGTATGGGACTTCTCCTGGATATGTCTCCTCGTTCCTTAGAAAAGGTCCTCTATTTTGTCTCTTACATTGTTACCGATGCCGGAGATACATCCTTAATGAAAAAACAGCTCCTCACCGAGACTGAATATCGGGAATATCGCGATAAATACGGCAATCAGTTTAAAGCCGGTATGGGTGCGGAGGCCATCAAAGAGCTTTTAGAGGAAATGGATCTGGATAAGCTCAATGACGAACTGCGGGCTGAAGTGAAGGAAGTTTCCGGTCAACGGAAGATCCGGGCCATCCGCCGTTTAGAAGTGGTAGAGGCCTTCAAAGAGTCGGGTAACCGTCCCGAGTGGATGATCATGGATGTGATCCCGGTCATTCCGCCTGAGCTCAGACCTATGGTTCAGCTGGATGGCGGACGTTTTGCCACCTCTGATCTAAATGACCTTTATCGCCGTGTAATCAATAGAAATAATCGTCTTAAGCGTCTTCTGGACCTAGGCGCACCGGATATTATTGTGCGCAACGAGAAGCGGATGCTCCAAGAGGCCGTGGATGCTCTGATTGACAATGGTCGTCGGGGCCGCCCTGTCACCGGCCCTGGCAACCGGCCCTTAAAATCCTTAAGTGATATGCTCAAAGGTAAGCAAGGGCGCTTCCGTCAAAACCTCTTGGGAAAACGGGTTGACTACTCCGGTCGTTCCGTTATCGTAGTAGGACCTAATTTGCGTATGCATCAATGCGGTCTGCCTAAAGAAATGGCTTTAGAACTCTTTAAGCCTTTCGTTATGAAAAAACTGGTCAAAGAAGGCCATGCTCACAACATCAAGAGTGCCAAGCGCATGGTAGAGCGGGTTCGTCCTGAAGTATGGGACGTCTTGGAAGAGGTAATCAGTGAGCATCCGGTACTCCTTAACCGGGCGCCAACCCTGCACCGTTTAGGAATTCAGGCCTTTGAGCCGGTACTCGTGGAAGGCCGTGCCTTACAGATTCATCCCTTGGTTTGTACCGCCTATAATGCCGACTTCGATGGAGACCAAATGGCTGTTCACGTTCCCCTCTCCGCCGAGGCTCAAGCAGAAGCCAGACTCTTAATGCTTTCCGCTCATAATATTTTGAACCCTAAAGATGGCCGTCCGGTGGCTTCCCCCACCCAGGATATGGTCTTAGGCTCCTACTATCTAACCATGGAACGTCCCGGAGCCCTTGGGGAAGGGAAGATCTTTAAGGATCGCGATGAAGCGGTGCTCGCTTATGAAATGAAGGAAGCACATCTGCAAGCACTCATTAAAGTTCGTCGGCCCAATGGCGAGCTCTTGGAAACCACCATTGGACGTTTGATCTTCAACACGGTTATTCCCCCTGAAGTCGGCTATATTAATGAGGTAGCAGGGAAGAAGACTCTTAATAATATTGTGGCCAAATGCTATCGCCTGGGCGGATATAAAGCAACTGCAGATCTTTTGGATGGGATTAAGAGCCTGGGTTTCAGATACTCCACCAGAGCCGGGATGACCGTAGGTCTTGCGGATATTACCGTACCGGAAGAGAAGAAACAGATTCTCGCCGATGCCGATGCCCTTGTTAACAAGACGGAAGTACAATTCCGCCGGGGTCTGATTACCGATGAGGAGCGTTACGGCAAGGTTATCGATATCTGGACCAAAGCTACCGACACAGTAACCAAATCCCTCATGAACACTTTGGATAAGTTCAACCCGGTATATATGATGGCAACCTCCGGAGCCCGGGGTAATATCCAACAGCTCCGTCAGTTAGCCGGGATGCGGGGACTAATGGCTGATCCCTCCGGACGAACCATCGAGTTGCCGATTAAGGCTAACTTCCGTGAAGGCCTCACTGTTTTGGAGTACTTCATCTCCTCCCACGGGGCACGGAAAGGTTTGGCTGATACGGCACTACGGACTGCCGACTCCGGTTATCTGACCCGCCGCTTGGTCGATGTATCTCAAGATGTGATCGTTAGGGAAGAAGATTGCGGCACTACCCAAGGTATTACCGTAGATGATGTCAAGGATGGTCCGGAAGTCATTGAAAAGTTGGAAGAGCGTTTAGTCGGCCGCTTCCTTCTTGAAGACCTTCAACACCCGGAGACAGGTGAAATCCTGGCCAAGGCTGACGAAGAGATAACCGAAGAACAGGCTAAGGAGATTGCCAAAGTTTACGATAGTGTCACGATTCGTTCCGTCCTTACCTGTCGGACTCGTTATGGAGTATGCCGCAAGTGTTACGGTCGCAACCTTGCTACCGGACATCACGTGGAAATGGGAGAAGCCGTTGGCATTATCGCTGCCCAATCCATCGGTGAACCGGGAACACAGCTGACCATGCGTACCTTCCACACCGGTGGTGTAGCCGGGGACGACATCACTCAAGGTTTGCCCCGTGTTGAGGAGCTTTTCGAAGCCCGTAAACCCAAGGGCCAAGCCATCATCTCTGAAAACGCCGGAAAGGTCGGCATCCGCGAAGTCAAAGGCCGCCGTGAAGTAGAAGTGGTTGGTGACAATGAGGAGCGCATGACCTACACTATTCCGTATGGTTCCCGCTTGAAGGTTCGGGAAGGGGACCACATTGAGGCCGGTGATATTCTCACCGAGGGAAGCATCAACCCCCATGATATGCTGAAGGTCAAAGGTATCCGCGGTGTTCAGGTCTACCTCTTGAGTGAGGTGCAACGTGTTTACCGCCTCCAGGGTGTGGATATCAATGATAAACACATCGAGGTTATGGTTCGGCAAATGCTCCGCAAGGTCAAAGTGGAGGAAGCCGGTGATACCAATCTCCTGCCTGGCGGTTTAATCGATGTCTTTGACTTCGAAGAAGAAAACACCAAGATTATTGCGGCAGGAGGAGAACCTGCTGTAGCCCGCCCGGTACTGCTCGGCATTACCAAAGCCTCTTTGGCTACGGATTCCTTCCTCTCGGCGGCCTCTTTCCAAGAGACCACTCGGGTACTGACGGAAGCAGCCATCAAAGGTAAGGTTGACCCTCTCTTGGGGCTCAAAGAAAACGTCATCATCGGGAAACTCATTCCCGCAGGTACGGGAATGTCCCGCTACCGTAATGTTAAAGTTGTGGAAGTTGATGAAAACCAGATTGAAAATATTGACACTGTTAATTCCTGATGCTAAAATACTATAGTGTGATTTAGGGGTTTTGGGAAAAATATGTAGTTAATTTGCAAAACTTCGTAAAAGGTCACAAAAACTTGAGGAGGAAAGCATTTTAATGCTTGATGAAGCCTTAAAAAAAATTGATTGCAGAACCGTTGGGGTTAAGCAAACTCTGCGGGCACTGGAAAAAGGGAGTGTACTCCGAGTCTATATCGCTAAGGACGCAGAGGGCCAAGTGGTTCGACCTGTCCTGGAACATTGCCGCAACCAAGGTGTTAAAGTCCATGAAGTCCAGACAATGTCTGAATTAGGAAAAGCCTGCGGTATTGAAGTCGGTGCCGCCGTAGCGGCACTGCTGAGTGAGTAGTAGACGACAAGGAGACTCCGGAATGCTGCTAGTTTTGGGGATTGCTTGCTTGATGCTGAAGCAAGCAATTCCTTTGATATGTTTTCTCTTAGGAAGGAGGTGTAGATATGCCGACGATTAATCAATTGATCCGCAATGGCCGTTCCAAGATGGAAAAGAAATCAACAGCTCCTGCTATGCAATGGGGCTATAACTCATTACAACGTAAGCAATTCGCCTCCGGAGGTTCTCCGCAAAAACGTGGTGTTTGCACAAGGGTTTACACGACAACTCCTAAGAAGCCGAATTCCGCTCTTCGTAAAGTTGCCCGTGTACGTTTAACCAATACGATCGAAGTAAGTTCATACATCCCAGGCATTGGACACAACTTGCAAGAGCACAGTGTGGTTCTTGTGCGTGGTGGCCGTGTTAAAGACCTTCCGGGTGTTCGTTACCATATCGTTCGTGGTGCCCTTGATACTCAAGGCGTGCAAAAACGGATGCAAGCTCGTTCCAAGTACGGTGCCAAACGTCCCAAAAAAGGGAAGTAAGCCGTCTTTGGCGAGGGAAATACGAATCGCGTAAGTAAAGGGGGGAAATGATTTGCCACGTAAAGGTTATATTGCCAAACGTGAGATTTTGCCGGATCCGATCTATAAGAATCGGGTGCTGACCAAATTTATCAACCAAATTATGTTGGATGGTAAAAAAGGTACCGCAGAATCCATTTGCTATAATGCATTTGACATCATTCAAGAGAAGACCGGTAAAGATCCTATCGAAGTGTTCGAAACCGCTCTCAAGAATGTTATGCCTGTGCTGGAAGTAAAAGCACGCCGGGTCGGCGGTGCCAACTACCAAGTTCCCATTGAAGTTCGTGCTGATCGTCGTCAAACCTTAGGATTACGCTGGCTTGTGACTTATGCTCGCAAACGCAGTGAAAAGACTATGGAAGAAAAGATTGCCGGTGAATTGATGGATGCAGCCAATAATACCGGTGGTTCTATTAAGAAAAAAGAAGACACTCATAAAATGGCCGAAGCCAATAAGGCTTTTGCGCATTTCCGTTGGTAGGATGATAAAGCTATATGCTTAAAATCCTCCCCATTTGGGAATGACTACGGCAGAAAGGGGGATTATCAGTGGCAAGGCAATTTCCATTAGAGAGAACTCGGAATATCGGGATCATGGCCCATATTGACGCGGGCAAAACAACCACCACCGAGCGTATTTTGTTCTATACAGGACGTGTGCATAAAATCGGGGAAACTCATGACGGTGCAGCAACCATGGACTGGATGGTCCAAGAGCAGGAACGTGGTATCACCATTACTTCTGCGGCAACAACTTGTCAATGGAAAAATCACCGGATTAACATTATTGATACACCAGGGCACGTGGACTTCACCGTAGAGGTAGAGCGTTCTTTACGTGTACTGGACGGCGCTGTGGCAGTATTCTGCTCTGTCGGCGGTGTTGAGCCTCAATCTGAAACGGTATGGCGGCAAGCGGACAAGTACGGAGTACCCCGTATCGCCTATATCAACAAAATGGACCGTTTGGGTGCAGATTTCTTCCGGGGAGTATCTATGATTGCTGACCGGTTAGGTGCAAACCCAGTACCGATCCAACTTCCTATTGGTTCAGAGGAGAATTTCAAGGGAATTATTGACCTCGTGACCATGACGGCTAGAATCTATACGGATGACTTAGGCACCGCCAGTGACGTTGCCGATATCCCCGGAGACTTAGTCGACAAAGCCAATGAATATCGTGAGAAACTTTTAGAAGCAGTAGCTGATACTGATGAAGAACTCATGATGAAATATCTCGAAGGTGAAGAACTGACCGAAGAAGAGATTCGTGTTGGAATCCGCAAAGGGACTCTTGGGCTGAAGTTTATCCCAGTAGTCTGTGGATCTTCATTCAAGAACAAAGGGGTACAACCACTGCTTGACGCGGTTGTAGAATATATGCCATCCCCAGTTGATGTACCTGCTATTAAAGGTGTACATCCGGAGACCGGTGTTCCTGATGAGCGTCATTCCAGTGACAGTGAACCGTTCTCTGCCTTGGCCTTTAAGATTATGGCTGACCCTTACGTGGGTAAATTGGCATTTTTCCGGGTATACTCGGGAGTCCTGGCTTCAGGATCCTATGTCTTCAACTCAACTAAAGGCAAGCGCGAGAGAATCGGCCGTATTCTCCAGATGCATGCTAACCATCGGGAAGAGATTTCCGAGGTTTATGCCGGAGACATTGCTGCTGCGGTAGGCTTAAAAGATACCACCACAGGAGATACCCTCTGTGATGATAAAGCTCCGATTATTCTCGAATCCATGCAATTCCCTGATCCGGTTATCAACGTGGCTATCGAGCCAAAAACGAAACAAGACCAGGAGAAGATGGGCACAGCACTTGCACGTTTGGCTGAAGAGGATCCGACCTTCAGAATGCACACCGACCAAGAAAGCGGACAAACAATCATCGAGGGAATGGGTGAACTTCACCTGGAAATCATCGTTGACCGTTTGCAACGGGAATTCAAGGTCGAGTGCAATGTAGGACGTCCTCAAGTTGCTTATAGAGAGACCATTCGTCGCTCTGTCAAGGCCGAAGGTAAATTTGTTCGTCAATCCGGTGGACGTGGACAATACGGACACTGCTGGGTTGAACTCGAACCCCTCGAACAAGGCACAGGCTTCGAATTTGTTAACAAGATTGTGGGTGGCGTTATTCCCAAGGAATACATCGCTCCGATCGGTCAAGGTATCGAAGAAGCTATGCAAAACGGTATCCAAGCCGGTTATCCGGTTGTGGACGTCCGCGCAATAGTCTATGACGGTTCCTACCATGATGTAGACTCCTCGGAAATGGCCTTTAAGATTGCCGGATCCATGGCCTTCAAAGCCGGTGCTCTGAAAGCTAATCCTGCTATCATGGAGCCGATCATGAAGGTTGAAGTCACTGTACCTGAAGAATATATGGGTGAGGTCATCGGTGACATGAACTCCCGCCGTGGACGGATCGAAGGCATGGAGGCCACCGGAACGGCCCAGGTCGTTCGTGGATTTGTACCGCTTTCCGAAATGTTTGGCTATGCCACCGACCTTCGTTCCAAGACCCAAGGTCGCGGAACCTATGTCATGATGTTCGATCACTATGAAGAAGTACCCAAGAATATTGCTGAAGGCATCATTGCTAAACGCGCTGGAGCCTAATCGGGTTGCGAAGTTCGTGATTCGAGGTTCGAAGCAGGGTAGGGCTCAGCTTTACCCGAGGCAAATGCAGGGAACACCCCCTGTGTCGTTCCGCTACCAATACCGCTACCAATAAAGGAAACCTTTAATTCTTATTAATTATTTATAAGGAGTGAAATTTAAAAATGGCAAAAGCAAAATTCGAACGTACTAAACCCCACGTTAACGTCGGAACCATCGGTCACGTTGACCATGGTAAAACCACTACAACCGCTGCTATTACCACTGTTCTTTCCAAAGCCGGCGGTGCAGTAGCCCAGGCATTTGACCAAATTGACAAAGCTCCCGAAGAGCGTGAGCGTGGAATTACCATCTCCACTTCCCACGTTGAGTACGAGACAGCTAACCGTCACTATGCTCACGTTGACTGCCCAGGCCACGCCGACTATGTTAAAAACATGATCACCGGTGCCGCTCAAATGGACGGTGCAATTCTGGTTGTTTCCGCCGCTGACGGTCCTATGCCCCAGACCCGTGAACACATCCTTCTTTCCAGCCGGGTAGGTGTAGAATACATCGTTGTCTGGCTCAATAAAGCCGACATGGTAGATGATCCGGAACTCATGGAACTCGTTGAAATGGAAATTCGTGAGCTCTTAAATGAATACGATTTCCCCGGCGATGATATTCCCATCGTTTCCGGTTCCGGCCTCAAAGCTCTCCAATGCGGTTGCGGATCCCGTGATTGCGAATGGTGCGGCAAGATCTGGAATCTCATGGACGCAGTAGATGCATATGTTCCAACTCCGGAGCGTGCTACCGACAAGCCTTTCCTTATGCCTGTCGAGGACGTCTTCACCATTACCGGTCGTGGAACCGTTGCTACCGGTCGTGTAGAGCGTGGTATTGTTAAAGTCGGCGATGAAGTTGAAATCGTTGGTTTGAGTGAAGCTCCTCGTAAGACTGTTGTTACCGGTGTGGAAATGTTCCGTAAGCTCCTTGACCAAGCTCAAGCCGGGGATAACATCGGTGCTCTTCTCCGTGGTGTTGATCGTAAAGACATCGAGCGCGGACAAGTATTGGCCAAAACCGGTACCATTAAGCCTCACAAAAAATTCTTTGGTGAAGTTTATATCCTCAGCAAAGAAGAAGGTGGACGTCATACTCCATTCTTCAACAACTATCGTCCTCAATTCTACTTCCGGACAACTGACGTTACCGGCGTAGTTACCCTTCCTGAAGGTGTAGAAATGGCTATGCCTGGCGACAACATCACTATCACCGGTGAATTGATCACCCCAATCGCTATGGACGAAGGACTCCGTTTCGCTATCCGTGAAGGCGGACGTACCGTTGGTTCAGGCGTTGTAACCAAGATCATCGAATAATTTAAAGCCCATATTGAAGGCAAAGAGCTAGAGTCCGGCTGATAAGTCTGGACTTAGATAAAGGATGCCACGGGATACCTGTGGCATCCTGACTCATGTCTAAGTGGAGGGTCAATGCTTTCCTGCAATGCCACTTCACTCCGGAGTGCCGGTGCTACTCACTCGGCCGCTTCACTGCCCCATCCGGAACCTCTGGGCGTTTCTGCAAGTGAACCTTCGGTGGGGCGACGTTACGCCAGCTCTCGTTCGTTTTACGCACCTTTGCTAGTCGTTACGTTTGCGCTTGCAGCAAAGCCGAACTTTCTGTCTTCCGGACGTGCCATAGAAGTAAAGCCTGAACGATTCTTTCCGGTAGCTTCTTTTACAGGCGAGAACCCTTTGGTACGGAGGGGCTAGATAGGCGAAGGAGGCTTTCAGGGTAAGCGGAGCCACAGGTTTACTCCTGGTATTACCTAAAGGTTTGGCTACGCTCCATGAAAGCGACTGATGCCTAGCCCCGCAGTGCCGGGTTAACAGATGTAAAAGAAGCTACCCTGATCTTGAAGGTTGCCAATGAAAGTGACTCCGCTTTTCATCGGGGAATTTCAAGACCCAATACCCGTACAACGGGACATATTTTAGGAGGTTTTTTTAATGAGCAGTCAAAAAATTCGTATCCGTCTGAAGGCATTCGATCACAAAACCCTTGATCAATCCGCAGAGAAAATTGTGGAAACCGCTAAGAGAACCGGTGCCCGCGTCAGTGGTCCCATTCCCCTTCCGACGGAGAAAAACATTTACACGATTCTGCGTTCTCCTCACGTTAATAAGGATTCTCGCGAACAGTTCGAAATGCGGACTCATAAACGTTTAATCGATATTCTTGAACCAACCTCTAAGACCGTTGACGCATTAATGCGCTTGGATCTTCCAGCTGGTGTCGATATCGAAATCAAACTATAACTAACCAGCCTGTCATCCTGAAGGAGGAACGACTGAAGGATCTTATCCTCATAAGTAAGATACTTAGCATTCGCTCAGTATGACATTTAAGCTTAATCATAAATCTTCCTGACAAACGCCGGCTTTTAGCAAAGATCTGAAAAATTAATCGAAAGATTAAAGATTCAGATAGCTGAAAAAGCTAGCGTTCCTTTGGAGTTTATGATATAATATTTTTTGTTTGTGGCGCGAAACGCCCGGCGGTGTGGACCTTAAAACCGGGTGAAACGCTTCAAAAATATTCAATCAAATTTGGAACGCTCTCGTGCTCCGGTCCTTGGGATTGGCGCACTTCAAAGTGTTCAGGAGGTGGCAATCGTGTCGAAAGGAATTTTGGGTAAAAAAGTCGGAATGACCCAGGTGTTCACGGAAGATGGAAAATTCATTCCGGTGACTGTGGTCGAAGCAGGTCCTTGCTATGTAATCCAAAAGAAAACCGTTGCAACAGATGGTTACAACGCGATTCAAGTTGGATTTGGCGCTTTGCCGGAAAGATTGGCAAACAAGCCGCAAAAAGGACATGTGGCAAAAGCTTCTGTGAAGCCTCTGCGCCACATTCGTGAGTTCCGCGTAGAAGATGTGGATGCTTACGAAATCGGTCAAGAACTAAAAGCAGATGTGTTTGCTGCCGGGGATACCGTAGATGTAGTCGGAATCTCCAAAGGTAAAGGTTTCCAAGGTATGATCAAACGTCATGGTGCAGCTCGTGGACCGATGAAACATGGTTCTAAGTATCATCGCCGCTCCGGTTCCCTCGGCGCGAAAGGCCCGGCTCGTGTATTTAAGGGCCGCAACCTGCCAGGACGTATGGGTGGCGAGCGGGTTACCGTTCAAAACCTGCAAGTGGTCAGGGTAGATGCGGATAAGAATATGATCCTCGTTAAAGGTGCCGTACCCGGTGCCAAAAAGGGATTGCTCATTCTGAAGCCTTCCGTTAAGGCGAAGTAACTTGTAAGAAAGGAGGAATAAGCAATGCCAAAGGTTCAAGTAGTTAATATGCAAGGTTCTCCTGTTGGAGAGCTCGAGCTGAATGAATATGTATTTGGGATTGAGCCCAATACCCATGTCATGCATCAAGCGGTTGTAGCCCAACTGGCCAGCCAAAGACGTGGTACCCACTCCACCTTGCTTCGCGGTGAAGTTCGCGGAGGCGGTCGTAAGCCCTGGCGTCAAAAAGGCACCGGTCGCGCCCGTGCAGGAAGCATTCGTTCACCCCTATGGAGAGGTGGAGCTATTACTTTTGGTCCCAAACCCCGCAAATATGGCTTTAACATGCCTAAGAAGGTTCGCCGCCTGGCTTTGCGTTCAGCCCTTTCTTCCAAGGTAAACGAACAACAACTGATCGTATTGGAAGATTTGAGTTTGAACGAAGCAAAGACCCGGGAAATGGTCAAAGTTCTTAAAGCACTGAATGTCAGCAAAAAGGCTTTAATCGTCACTGACGAATTCATTGAATCAGTAGAGCGTTCCGCCCGCAATATTGAAGGTATCAAAACTGTTCAAGTTGAAGGCATGAATGTCTATGATCTTCTCAATTCCGATGTGATCGTAATGACGAAAGCAGCGGTAACGAAAGCGGAGGAGGTGTTAGCGTAATGCGCGATGCTCGTGATGTACTCAAGCGTCCCGTAATTTCCGAGAAGTCTGTTGGACTTATCGAGGAAAACAAGTACTCCTTCTGGGTGGACAAAGCTGCTAATAAGATTGAAATCAAAAACGCAGTGGAAAAAATGTTTAAGGTCAAAGTCGTTGATGTTCGGACTATCAACGTTGAAGGAAAACAAAAACGTGTCGGTAAACACGTAGGCAAAACAGCAGACCGTAAAAAAGCGATTGTTACGCTTAAAGCGGGAGATCGCATTGAAGGCTTTGCTGGCCTGTAAGTTTGAAGCAAAGGAGGGAAACCCATGCCAGTAAAAGGATTTAAACCTTATTCTCCAGGACGTCGCCAAATGACCGTATCGTCCTTTGAAGAACTCACCAAATCTACACCTGAGCGCTCTTTGCTCGCACCACTGAAGAAGAAAGCCGGCCGTAACAACCAGGGTAAAATCAGTGTTCGTCATCATGGCGGCGGACATAAACGGATGTATCGTTTGATTGACTTCAAACGCATTAAAGACGGCGTGCCTGCAAAAGTAGCTGCTATTGAATATGATCCTAACCGTACTGCTAATATCGCCCTGCTCCACTACTTAGATGGCCATAAAGCCTATATCTTGGCTCCTAACGGCCTGAAAGTGGGACAAATGGTTGTATCCGGACCGGATGCAGACATTAAAGTAGGGAATGCTCTTCCTCTGAAGAACATCCCGGTGGGTACCCTGCTCCATAATATCGAAATGAAGCCTGGCAAAGGAGCGCAACTGGTCCGCACCGCGGGGGGTTCTGCCCAGCTCATGGCTAAAGAGGGTAACTATGCAACCCTGAGACTTCCTTCCGGTGAAATGCGCATGGTTCATATCGATTGCCGGGCTACCATCGGTCAAGTCGGCAACCTCGAACATGAGAACATTCACATCGGTAAAGCCGGTCGTTCACGCTGGTTAGGAATTCGTCCCTCTGTTCGTGGTTCTGTTATGAACCCCAACGACCACCCGCATGGTGGTGGTGAAGGTCGTAACCCAATCGGTCGTAACCCTGTTACGCCTTGGGGTAAACCTGCCCTTGGAGCGAAGACCCGTAAGAAGAAAAATCCTTCTAATCGCTTCATCGTGAAACGTCGCGGCAAGAAGTAATCGAAAGGAGGCCAATTAAATGAGTAGATCTCTGAAAAAAGGGCCTTATGTAGAAGCACGCTTGCTGACTCGTGTGGAAGCAATGAATACCGCCGGTGAGAAGCGAGTGCTCAAAACTTGGTCCAGAAGTTCAACAATTTTCCCGCAAATGGTAGGACATACCATCGCGGTTCATGATGGACGTAAACACATTCCCATCTATATTACCGAAGATATGGTAGGACACAAACTCGGTGAGTTTGCTCCTACACGCACCTACAAAGGCCATGCTGGCAGTGAAAAGTCCAGCGGCTTACGCTAAAAGGAGGAGTATACTAAATGCAACAAGCCAAAGCGATTGCAAGATATGTGCGGATCTCTCCTCGTAAGGTGCGCCAAGTAGTCGATCTTATTCGTGGTAAGAACGTCAGTGACGCTCTCGCGATTCTTCAATTCACCCCTAATGGTGCTACGGAGCCTGTAACCAAAGTTCTGAAGTCCGCAGTAGCCAACGCAGAACACAACTACGAAATGGATACAGATGCCTTGATCGTACAAGCAATCTACGTGGATGAAGGACCGACCTTGAAGCGCATTAAACCCCGGGCCATGGGACGTGCTGATCAGATTCGCAAACGGACCAGCCATATTACCGTGGTAGTCGGAGAAAAGAAGGAGGGTTAAAACGTGGGTCAAAAGGTAAATCCTAAAGGTCTCCGAGTTGGGGTCATTCGTGACTGGGAAGGCCGTTGGTTTGCAGATAAAAACTACTTGGAACTCCTTCATGAGGATCTGAAGGTTCGTAAATTTGTCAAGAACAAATTACAACAAGCAGGTGTTCCAAAAGTCGAAATAGAAAGAGCCGCCAATCGTGTTAAGGTCTCTATTCATGCAGCTAAGCCGGGAATCGTTATCGGCCGCGGCGGTGTTGAAGTCGAGAACCTGCGCAAGCAATTGGAAGCCATGACAGGCAAACAAGTAGCTGTCAACATCGTGGAAGTGAAAAAGCCTGAGGTTGATGCACAACTGGTTGCTGAGAGTGTTGCTCAACAATTAGAAAAACGTGTATCCTTCCGTCGCGCGATGAAACAAACTGTAGGACGCACCATGCGTCAAGGCGGTCAAGGAATCAAGATTTCTTGCAGCGGACGTTTGGCAGGTGCTGAAATCGCTCGGACCGAGTGGTACAGCGAAGGGAAAGTTCCCCTTCATACTCTTCGTGCCGACATCGATTATGGTTTTGCAGAAGCAAATACCACCTATGGAAAGATTGGCGTAAAAGTTTGGATATATAAAGGAGAGGTTCTTCCCGCCAAGAAGGTCGCTCAGGTGGAAGGAGGAAAATAAATGCTAGTCCCAACCAGAGTAAAGCACCGGAAACAACATCGTGGCCGGATG
>NZ_CEVWNY010000005.1:0-65466 GCF_982384815.1 Desulfitobacterium sp.
CATCATCAGCACAATTATTTCTTCGGCACCACTCTAAGTTCATTTCCCAACATTCAGCAATATTTTCCTGAGTGATTAATTCAAAAGCCCAAGTATTATTATTAGCGTTAAAACGATTAATATGATTGCGCTTGGCTTGGAGCTTGCGCCCGGCTAAGGTCGCGAGCTTCTCCGCCAGATATACATAATCAAAGCTATCCCGCATATCCTGATACTCAAAATGATCGGGATACAGCTCCTTCAAAGTAGCCATATTTTCCGGTGACATTCCTAATATCACAAACTCATGGTTATTATCCAGGGCATCCTTCCTCATTTCCTCTAGGGCCGGAAGCACATCTCCCGTCCCGGCGGGATAAAAATAATAGTGAGGCAGCTCTTCGATATGTCCTCTCACAACTAAGTAGTCATTTATTCTGGCCACCTCATAACGATAAACATCTGACCATGCAAAAATGTTAGTAAAGTTTTGATGACAACCGCCCAGATCCGCAGCCTCAAGCAAGGGTTTCATCCACTCTTTATCTTTAATCTCAACCTTTTTAAACTCAATCATTTTCTATCCACCTTATGTACTATTCAATTTTTATAAATTGCCTAAACATGATATTATTATTTTATAAGAACAACTTGCCAAAGTCTACAGAGTGCTTTTAGCTTTTTTCCGGCACTTTATTATCATACTCTAAAATATCTTAGAATCAAATAGCTAATACCTTGGGATTATATACTTTAGCTTATATCCTGAGGGAGAGGTAATATATTGATCAAGCTTATCGTTAAACGCACCATCCCTAACTATGAGAATATCGAAAATAAGCAGGTTCGCGAGGCTTATGGAATTTTAGCAGGAAAACTGGGCATCATCTGCAACCTTCTTCTTTTTACCTTTAAGCTGCTTCTGGGGTTATTTATGAACAGCATCGCCGTAATTTCCGATGCTTTCAATAACCTCTCCGATTGTGGCTCCTCCATCATTGCCATTGTCTCGGCAAAAATGAGCAATCGTCCGCCAGATTTGGAACATCCCTTTGGTCACGGCAGAATTGAGTACATATCCTCATTGATCGTTTCCTTTCTTATCTTTCTGGTCGGTTTTGAACTTCTCAAAAATTCTTTCAGTAAGATTCTCCACCCGGAGGAGGTAATCTTTAGTTACCTTTCACTGATTATCTTGGGACTTTCTGTTGCCCTCAAGATCTGGATGTTCTCCTATAACCGATATATCGGGAAAAAGATCAATTCAGGAATCATTAAAGCCACTGCTTATGATAGTCTTAATGATGCCTTAGCTACCAGTGCCGTCATCCTTTCTACCTTAATAGGGTATTATTTTAACCTAGCCATCGATGGTTATGTAGGGCTGCTTATTTCCCTTTTTATCCTCTATACCGGCTACACCATCGCCAAGGAAACAGTCAATATTCTTCTTGGGGCATCCCCTAATACCGAACTGTCCGCTCAGGTTAGGGATATGGTAAATGAAGGTAAGCATGTGGTGGGGACTCATGATTTAAAAGTTCATGATTATGGTCCGGGCAGAACCATTGCCTCTATTCATGCCGAAATTTGGGATACTGTGGATATCGTGGAAGCCCATTTAATAATTGATGATCTAGAAAAGCGCATCTCTGAAGAACTTAATATTAACATTGTTATTCACATCGACCCTATTACAACCGATGAACAAAAGATTAAGCATATGGAGTCCCTAGTTCAAAATGTTGTGAAAGAGGTAAATGCATCTTTTACTGCGTATAATATTCGTATGACCAAAGGCTACCGGAGTATGAACGTCATTTTTGAATTATCCGTCCCTTCTCCGCTCATTCCGGAAGCCGATAAAATTCGCAAACTTATCATTAGTAAGTTAAAGGAAAAAGACCCTCAACTAAATGTTATCATCAACTCTGTCACACAATCAGACACAGAAAATTAACTTAAATATTATCACCTTGTTGCAGCCTTTTCATATTGTCTACTCAACTTTAGAGAAGTATCAGTAATGGAGGGTGATCCGGGAATGTGGTTTACCAAACCTCAAGCGGAAGTTCTAAGTGAACTTAACGTTAATCCTTCCTCGGGACTTACTAACCAAGAGGTGCAAGCCCGACTGGAAAAGTATGGTCCTAATAAACTAAAGGGAAAGCCCAAGAAAAGTTTTATCTCTCTATTCTTCGCCCAGTTAAAAGATATGTTGATCTATGTATTGATAGCCGCCGCCTTAGTCACCCTGTTTATTGGAGAGTATGTGGACGCCATAATCATTCTCTTGGTAATTCTTCTCAATGCGGCCATTGGCGTTTTTCAGGAGTATAAGGCGGAAAAAGCCATCGAGGCCTTACAGCAGATGACCACCCCTAGAACCTTAGTACGCCGGGATGGGGAAGTTAAAGAAATCAATTCCGAAGAACTGGTACCGGGAGACATTGTCATCATTGACGCTGGGCGCTTTATCCCTGCGGACCTTCGCCTCATCGAAAGCGCCAATCTTCAGATCGAGGAATCCGCCCTAACCGGTGAATCCGTGCCCACGGAAAAAGATGCTCAAAAGGTCCTGGAAGATCCCAAAACGCCCTTAGGGGATCAAGATAATATGGCCTTTATGTCTACCCTAGCTACTTACGGTCGCGGAGAAGGGGTAGTGGTGGGCACGGCCATGGAGACAGAAATCGGCAAAATCGCCAGGATTCTCGATGAAGACATCGAGGAAATGACCCCTTTACAGAAGAGAATGGAAGAGTTAGGAAAAATCCTTGGCTATCTTGCCATCGGCATCTGCGTACTAATCTTTGTCATCGCCTTCTTCCAAAAGCGAGAGCTTTTTGAAATGTTCATGACCGCCATCAGCCTAGCGGTAGCAGCCATACCGGAAGGCCTGCCGGCCATTGTCGCCATTGTTTTGGCCCTTGGAGTCACCCGCATGTCCGGAATCAACGCTATCGTAAAAAAACTTCCCGCCGTCGAGACTCTGGGATCTGTCAATATTATCTGCTCTGATAAAACTGGGACACTAACCCAAAACCAAATGACCGTGGTTAAGTATTATACTTTGAATGCTCTGAAAGAAGTACCTCGGGAAAGCCCAAATCTTGACGGGGGAATTCAGGAAAAAGAATTAGTCAAGACCTTCGTCCTCTGCTCCGATGCCACCTATGAAAATGGACAAGGGACGGGAGACCCGACGGAAATCGCCCTGGTAATCTTAGGAGATCGCTTTAACCTCGCCAAAAAGACCTTGAATACCGAACATAAGCGAGTGGTCGAAAAACCCTTTGATTCTGACCGCAAACTTATGTCTACCCTCAATGAAGAGGATGGGAAATATCGGGTACATACCAAAGGAGCCATCGATAATATTCTTAAAATTTCTACCACGGCATTAATCGAAGGGAAAGTAGTTCCTCTCACCGATGAAATGAAAATAGAGTATCTCCGGGTGGCCGAAGCAATGTCCGATGAGGCCCTGCGGGTCCTGGGAGCAGCCTATAAAGATGTGGACCGCATCATCAGTCCTGATGAACTGGAGCAGGATCTTACTGTAATCGGTATGGTGGGAATGATCGATCCGCCCCGTCTCGAAGTCAAGGACTCCATCCGTGATGCCAAGCAAGCAGGCATCACTCCGGTTATGATTACTGGAGATCACAAAAATACCGCCGTGGCCATTGCGAAGGAGCTAGGTATCGCCGAATCCTTAGAGCAAAGTATGACCGGTTCCGAAATTGATGAATTATCCGATGAAGAATTCTCCAACCGCATCAGCAAATTAAGAGTCTTTGCTCGAGTCTCACCGGAGCACAAAGTTAAGATCGTCAAAGCCTTTAAGTCCCAAGGCAATATCGTCTCCATGACCGGCGATGGGGTCAACGATGCTCCCTCCCTTAAAAATGCCGACATCGGCGTAGCCATGGGAATTACCGGTACCGACGTCTCCAAGGGTGCCTCCGATATGATTCTAACCGATGATAACTTTACCACCATTGTTCACGCCATTGAGGAAGGCCGTAATATCTATAATAATATTAGAAAATCCGTCATCTACCTCCTCTCCTGTAACTTAGGAGAAGTAGTTACCATTTTCTTCTCGGTATTTTTCTTCTGGCCCGTTCCTCTTTTGCCCACTCAACTTTTATGGATTAACTTGATCACTGATACCTTGCCGGCCATTGCCTTAGGTGTCGACCCCGGGGATAAAGAAGTCATGAAGCAAAAACCCCGGGATCCCAAAGAAAGCTTCTTTGCCCATGGAGCCGGTGTGCGGGCGATTATCGGCGGTGTGCTTATTGGGGCTTTGACCCTTGTGGCTTTCTACGTGGGCCTCAAGGAGTACGGTTATACATTAGGTTCCAACAACATCCCAGACGATGTCCTCACCTATGCTCGTACCATGGCTTTCGTGGTCTTAGCGGCTTCCCAGCTATTCTACTCCCTCGCCATGAGAAGTGCCACCAAATCCATTTTCCAGGTAGGCTTCTTCTCTAACAAATACTTAATCGGGGCGATTATCGTTGGCTTGTTACTCCAGCTGATGGTCATCTCCGTCCCCTTCCTCTCCAGTGCTTTCAAATTGCAAATGCTCTCCTTGAGAGACTGGGGAATCGTCCTATGCCTAGCTGTTATCCCTCTTATCCTTAAGGAAGTCTATAAATTTTTTGTTAGAAGAAGCGCTTAAAAATTCGTGTCAAAGGGACGGAGTTGAAATTACAAAAAGCCTACGCATGGTAGGCTTTACTTCTATAACTAAGACACCGACACATCATCCCTGGATATCATCTCCATTTTAGATATTTCTTAATGGTTGCATATTGTTATGAATCGTGCTTAAGAAAATATCTCCTCTTCGGCCGCGGTGGATAAAAGAGAATTGAAGGTTTTGTTAAGCGGATATCTGTAAACCCCGGAATTACCCGTACAGTTTCCGGCAGCTGAGGGTCGTTAAGGTCCATTGTTGTCAAAGCTCCCGTGGTACATGCCTCCACGCAAGCCGGGGGTAACCCATGATCCTGACGGGGATAGCACATCTGGCAACGGGTCACCTTATTGGTATTGATATTATACTGGGGAGCATCATAAGGGCAAGCCTTCACGCAGATACGACAACCGTTGCAAAGGGAGGAATCGATCTCGACAATCCCATCTTTTCTTTTGTTAAAGGCATGCTTGGGACAGACGCGAAAACATTCCGGGCTATCACAGTGGTTACACGCCATAGATAGATATGTCCCCACATCGATTTCCTTAACATGCCGCCAGTGAATATTGGCCGGGGTATGGTTTTCGTTACGGCAGGCCATCTCACAGGCACGGCAACCTATGCAGAGATTTGCATTAAATAAGAAGCCCTTTCTTTTAAACATCTTTTCGACTCCTTCTGATGTTGACCATACAATCAAAATAAGGAATACTCTCCCCCGCTTTACCTTGACCACTGATCAGATGATTTATAGGATAACGATCACTTTGCTCCACCAAGATAACATTTTCAGGAAGATAGGGGCTAATTTTAGCTCTTCCACGCAGGAAACCATTCTCATTATAGACTTCCACAGAAGAGTCTTCCCGGATGTTATGCTGACGAGCGATCTCCTCCGCCAGTTCGATGGTTGGTTCTTCTTCCCCCTCTGAATTTAGCCAAGTTAAAGTCTCGTATTGTGTATGGAATTTAAGCAAAGACTGGGGAGTGAGTAAATGATAAGGCAATTGAAAAGATAAATCGACCGATGAATCTACTGATAAATCCAGCGCTGAATCGGCAGCTTCGGTCGCAGCGAAAACTTGTGGTTGAACTCTTGGGAAACGATACACCCAATTAGCTGGGGAGCCCTCTTTCTTCCTTTTAAAGGAGCGTTTCTTGATATCAGCAGGATTCGCCAAAGCATAAAGCTCCCTAACCCCCGGTGATAACTCCTCTTCAATCCAATCCCAGGGTTCTTTATCTGAAGGGAAATTTGAAAAACCAGGCCCAAGTTCATTAAGCCTTCGGGTTAGATCCCGGGCAATCTGCAGATCACTTTTTGCTTCATAGAAAGCGGGTAGAGTCTTTTGGTTGTAAGAAAGCCAATGGTGCCAAAAGTTTACATGCAAATCCTCTTCTTCAAAGAAGGAAGCAGCAGGCAGGACAAGATCGGACTGTCGAGAAGTGCGATTCAGATAGAGATCCACAGTAATCACCAACTCCATTTGTTCCAATAAATCCCGCCAAGCCTGTAGATTATAATCTTGGGCTAAAGGATTGCCACAAGATATCCAAAGCATCTTTAGAGGTGGATCTTGAAGCTTCATAGCACTACGAGGATAATCGTTGGCCGGGACCCCTCGGGAAGAAGGGATTAAAGGATGCTTTACTCCCTCATGCTTTGCTAAGGATTGAGGGAAATTTTCTTGGAGTCGGTTGCGAAAATAGACCCCACCACCTAACCCAAAACTCCCTGTCAAAGCCGCCAGAGCGCTTACGGCCTTTATGGATTCTCCCCCATTGCGATAGCGTTGGATGCCGAAGCCTAGCCAATTAGCGACCGGACGAAGAGCATAGAGATCGACTAATTCCTCAAGGACAGTTAGTTGAACTCCTGTTTGTGAACAGACTTCATCTAAAGTAATCTTCTCAAGCTCTTGTTTATATCGATCAAAACCTTCGGTCCTCTGGTCAATGAACTTCTTATCGCTCCGACCATTCTCAATCAGTATTTTTGCGATACCCCAAGCCAGCCAGGCATCGGTGCCTGGATTGATCTGGATATATAAATCCGCTCTACCCGCTGTATGGGTAAGGATCGGGTCGATAACCACAAGCGGTGCTCCCTTTTGGCGGGCTTCATAGATAAATTTCATCTGATTAATATTGGTATTCGCCGGGTTGGCTCCCCAGATCACGATTAACCCGGCATCGCTCATCTCCTCCGGATCAGGGTTATTTAATTCCCCTATAGTCTCCAGCAGAGCTGTTTCCCCGGTAGCGGAACAAATATCTCCGACCGGTCGAGTATGAGGACCCAGACTGGCGAACATTCCTTCAACTGCCTGATGCAGTAACCCGGCATTGCCATTTCCTTTATAATACCCTAAGCCCAGATTGGAACCGTAGCGGTCGTTCAACTCAAGTATTTTTGAGGCGATAATCTCGTAGGCTTGGTCCCAAGAGATTCGTCGCCACTCCCCTGATCCCCGCCGCACCTGTCGCAATGGATACTTCAAACGATACTCATCCAAGGTATATTGAATCAAGGAATATCCTTTAGCACAAAGCCTCCCCCGGGTATAGCCATGCTCGGAGTCACCGACCACACGTGTCAACTTACCCCCGCTCATATGGGAAATCATACTACAGGAGCCATAGCAATGCCGCGGACAAGTATTGCGAAAAGTAGGCATACCTAACACCAGCCTTTAGCCTTTATAATAGTAACTTACAATATTGAATAATCTATTTTTCCTTACTTGTCATAATCTCAGTCTTTCTCGTTCAATATTTTTAGCAAGGTTTCCGACGCGTATTCTACTTGCACAAGACCGACTTAAATAGGTGCAGCAATTTCTTCAGCAATTTTAGAGTCCTCGTTCATATGGGTTCGAAAAGTTAACACCATGCCCCTTACTTTTTTAACTATTACCTACACTGCCCCAGGCTTAATGATAACTGGGTTCTTAACTCCATTTTTCCGCAAATGCTTAAGCAGATTTTCTCTCTGCAGCTTATGGAGGTCCTCATAATTCCCATAATGTTTAGTGATCTCATCAGCTAAGCCGGGGATCTCTTTGCCTGATACGGGTGTAGTACAGTATTGTCGAATCGAAGGGAGAAATTCGGCACCGTCCATTGCCTGCTCATAGCTGACTAATTCGTAGCCCCCTCCCCCATTCTTTTTGTAGGTAATGTTAGCGGGTGTAATCCTCCCACTTACCTCCCGAACTAAAGCATTCCCATTATTATAATTTGCTATATAAGTCGCGCTATAGGTAGTTACAAATACCTTGAGAAAATCTTCTTCCTCATAACTCATAAATATCTTGGGCGCCACTACACTAAATCCCCGTTGGGGCTGGGAATAGCGTTCAGTTTCAGTCCTATAAACAAGCTTTTCCAGCCAATCCTCTCCATCATAGGTATAATCGGGGAGCTTAATCGTTTCTTGGCTGGATAAAGCGAAATACCATTCTTGGGGAGAAAGAGATTCATCTGTGATAGTATTTCTTGCTCCTAAGATGTCTTTACAGAGTCGCATCATGATCTGTCCCCTCAGACCTTCAGCATTCCCCTGTTCAAATTGATGAAACATATATTGCATGGCTTCATCCCCACCATATTTCAGGATTTTTTCATATTCATCCGGATGGGCATTGATGTAATCTTGTGGGTTGGAGGAGCTTAGCGGAGAAGACATAATGGTGTTAATACTTCCTTCTATATTAAAAGTGGCGGTTTCCTTTGGCTTATTCCCAACCTCTCGAAACAGGTTGATGATTGCTTGGGCAGTCTCCGGGCTGATTCTATAGATGCGTTCATAAGGTTTTTCAACATTGTAGTTCTTGCCGTCCTCAGTGTAGAGGAAATATGTATAGGCAGCATTCGGGCCTTCCAAGACAATTCGCATAAAATTGGCCGTAGCCGGTACATCGTTTACACTGGTGTACCTCCAGAGGAAGGAAGGATTCTCTTCTTCCTGGGCCAGGTGTACTGCCATCTCTAAAATAGCACCGTCTGTACTGGTTACCGGAGCAACCTCTTCCCCTTTTTTCCACTCGGACATCGTCACGCTTTGGATCTTGGGATAGCCAAGCAGAGTCATTTTCTGAATAACTTGGAAATCTTCCTTAGGAATAGCATAGTAACGATGCTGATCACCAGATTGGACCATGGCCAGGGTTGGTTCCGCTTCAAAAAAGCGAATCTCGTTATCCCCATTGACATGAATAGTAATGGAGGGCGTAAGTTTATAGGGTGAGGTGATTTCCTTTTTCCTCCAATCATCCGCTGCCGAGGACAGCCATTTTCCCAACTCCACACTAGACACTATGATGGGATAAGAATACCCCGCTTCGCTAATCTGTACCCCTTCTCCTTGCATAAGCAGGGATGCCAGATTATTTGGATTGAGGAAGGACAGATCCGGTTCTTTATCAGCGGGGTTAGATATCAGAGTGAATAACATACCGCCCACAGCAATGACCAAAGCGATCACAACCCAAAAAGCAGGTTTCTTATAATTAAGGATATTTTTAACTCTTGATTTTACATGGATTTCGCCAAAGGCCAGAGGATTTATTGTAAAAAGCCCGTTTCTTTTCACTGAAAGTGCCAGTAAAGAATTGGAGTACCCACCCTTTGCTTCTTCACCCATCTTCCTTAGAACACTTTCATCACAGGACATCTCCATATCCCGGCTCATGAGGATAAAAGACAGCCACATCAGAGGATTGAACCAATGGAGAATGAGAGCAAAAAAAGCAAGAGGCTTTATGAGGTAGTCCCTTCTTCTAATGTGAGTTTGTTCATGTGCCAGTATATAATTCAAATCGGCTCCGGTTACACCCAGAGGTACATATATTTTTGGGCGCATAAACCCACATACAATGGCAGTACTCAGGCGGTCGGATTCATAAATATTATCTTTAACCAGGGTAGCCGTTTGAAGTATCCTTTTAGTCCTTATGTAAGAAATTGTACTTAAAGTAATTAGTACAACAATACCTATCATCCAGATCAAGCTCAAACCATCCAACCATATTTGCATTGGGTTAACACTTGCCATAGGTGTAGCCGGTGGTAAGGATGAATTTACCGCAGTATCTAAGCTGACGATACCGGACTGGATTGTCGGATTGGGCATCATCGCGATATCACTTGGAATGAATTCTAATACGCTGGCCCCTGTACCTGTTTGCGAATCCATCTTTAACAGCCCCAACAGACTAAAGTCCGAAGTCAATGTAAAAGGACAGATAAGTCTAAACAGAACGACCGACCACAAAGCATAGGAAAATATTTTGGGAGCCTTTCTTAAGAAGAAACGAATAAGCATGACAACTAAGGCAACATAGGACGCCGTAATACTCATATTCAATACGGTTGTAAATGCAGTTTGTAACCCGCTCATTTTGTCGCCTCCTCAATCATCTTTTTGATTTCCTCAGCCTCCTGTCTAGAGATCTTCTTACCTTTGAGAAAGGCAGCTAAAAATGCCGGCAGAGAATTATCAAAGGATTTTTCTAAGAGCACCTCACTCTCATACTTTTGGACTTGCTCCCGTTTTACGATGGTCGTAACGGTGGCCTTATCATTCTTGACAAGACCCCTCTCGGACAGTTTACGGATCATCGTATAGGTGGTTGGTTTTTTCCAACCCAGCTTTTCTTGACACACCTTTGTTAACTCCGTTGAATTTATGGGTTCAAGTTCCCAAATGATACTAAGAAACTTATATTCCGCATCAAAAAGCTTAAATTCTTCCATGTGTATCCTCCTTTCATCATTTTCATTATAGATTTACTCAATTATTCTTCTATAAGGTTTGTCATAATAAACCTAATGTAAGTTTATCGTAATAAACCTACTCTGTCAAATGAGAATCCTTAACTCGGCGAAGAATTCTTTAATATGCAAAGGGGCTGCTATTTCGAACCATAAAGTTCAAGAGTAGCAGCCCCGAATTACATATTAGTTATCACTGAATCAAAGAGTGCATCAATGTAGCCTGTGATTCAGCTTAAGCCAACCGTATTGATAACCATGATTACATAGAAGAGATAGCGTCCCAGGATCTGACCGATGACCAGCAGGGCAGCTGCGAGGTAAACAGTTGCGACCACCGCACCTTCAGTAGTTGCCGCCACTTGAACTGCAGCTTGACCGGCAGATACCTTCATACTTCCTTTACCCATGGGGAACATCAGCAATCCCGCCCCAAGCAGAATCAAGAGCCATTTCATAGCCATAACTCCGCCCATACTATTCAAGAGAGCTAGGCTCTGTCCTGCGGCTAAATTCTCACTTGTTCCCAGTTGGATATAGTAGAGTACCATGGCCGCTACTTGCAATACGACTGCAACTCCTACGGCTAAAGATGCTGCCTTTTTTACTTTTACTGCTTCCTTTCCGCTTAATGCGAGGAAGATGACTGCTCCCAGGGAGATGGCGGCTGCGTAGAACTCTACAAAAATCGAACCGTGCTGCCAGGCCGGGACAGAGGCAAAATTATAGATCGAAGCCATGACATAGACATCAGCTAGGCCGACAACCGCCGCAAGGGGGGTCAGAACATTGACAGCACCTTCGGCTGAAGGCTTTACAATGATTAATAATGCAGCAACAACAGTTAATCCGGTAAAGACACCGGTAAACCAAATCTCCCGACTCAGCCAAGAGGTGCCAAAGTGAGCAAGAGAATTCAGAGCCGAAAGGGGCTTGCCTAAGTGCATAAGTGAAGCAAGCAGTCCAACTATCGCCAAACCAGCTGCAGTTACCATAGCCGATTTAAACTGCCCTTCCTTATTGAAATACTTACCTAGAGCTACAAAGGTCATTGTCCCAATAGCGGCTTGTATGCAGATAGAAAATAAGATTAAAGATAAGTTTTCCACTGCTTACACCTCCTTCTCTCTAGGGTTAGAATCCATTGCACAATCCTTGGGTTTAATCAATACCGATGGGTTAGTGAGTTTTGTCGTTGGTAAAATGGGTAGTTCTTGAACTAAACCCACACCATGTTTGGCTTTAAGTTCGTCTAAGTCGCCAAATTCCAGGCATCTCATAATACAAGCATCCACACAGGCAGGATTTTCTCCCCGGTCACGTAGATCCTTACAGCTATTGCACTTCCCCACTATGCCGCTTTCTTCAAGAAATTGGGGGGCACCATAAGGGCAGTTCCAGATGCAATATTTACACCCGATACATTTATCCTTATCGTGTTGCACGGTTCCGTCCTCTGCGAAGTGCATGGCACCGGTGGGGCAACCCTTTACACATTTAGCCTCTGCACAGTGGTTACAGGAAGAGGAATAATTGAAAGCATCAGGCTGCGGATAAACACCTGTTTCAAAATTCCTTACCCGGCGATATAACACGCCAATCTCGTTATTATTTTTATCTTTACAAGCAATTTGACAGGTACAACAGCCAATGCAGGCTTCCATATCAAAGTAAAAACCTAATTTGCCCATTTTTACTTACACCCCTTTCCTAAAATACGATTCTTGCCGGTTTTTCCACATCGGGAATTAGTTTTGATGGCGTATATTTCTCAATCTTGGCTACACCGGTATTAAATCCTGAGACACCTTGCCCGGTGGGAACTTGACCACTAAGAATATTGTCAGCACCACCTACGTCGATGCCGGTTTTTTCATCCATATCGACCCAAGCACCATGAGGTAGAGCAATTACACCCGGTCTTACTCTTTCCGTTAGACAAGCGTTTCTCAGGATCTTTCCATAGGGACTAGCGATAAGAACCGTATCTCCATCACTAATACCCTTCTCCTGAGCATCTTTGGTATTCAGGAAGACCGGGTTGGGCCAAGCTTCTTGCAGCCATTTCACATTGTCAAAGACGGTATGAGAACGACGCAAATAGTGAGGGTTAATAACTTGGAAGGGATAATCCCCTTTGTTCTTACCTTCCCAATCTTGGAGGGTATCTTCGTATCCACCTACTGGTTTAATATAGGAAGGAATAGGTTGAATCTTACTAAAGCCCATTTCATTGATGGTTTTGGCTAACTTACGGCTATAGATCTCTAATTTACCGCTTTCGGAAGTTAAGGGATTTTTCTCCGGATCCTTAACAAAATCTTCATAAGCGATATAGCCATAGTTATCCCCCTGGGACCGTTTTACTTGGTATACTCCTTTTTCCTTAAGCTCGCGGTAGGTGATCTTACCAGTTTGGGGTTTGCCGGCAACACCCATCTCCTTAATATCTTCTTCAGTGATGGTTACTAGAGGACCATAGGTTTTGCCATCTTCGTTGACGACCGTGGTGCTGGCTAAAGTATTAAAGAATTGCTGCTTTTCGTCAAAGGGAAATACCTCTTTTTCATCTATGCCTAACTTTTTGGCAAGCTCGATAGCTATCCACTGGTCACTCTTGGCTTCATAGAGAGGCTCTGAAATCTGGGAATACATAATGATCATTTCCCGGTTACCGCTATGAACCAAGGTTCCCCCGGAGAATCCGCCGAATTTCTCCCATTCGGTGGTCACCGGCAGGACAATATCAGCATACTTGGAATTGGTCGTGACGAATTGGGAATGAGAAACAACCAGATCTACCTTGCGATGAGCTTCGATACCTTTAGTCATACCGTCACTGGTCTGCAAAGTTGCCCCACCCGAATGGTAAATGATGTGGATATCAATATCTCTTTCTTCTCCGGGTTTGTATTGATCGGCAGAGGTAAAGTCCCCGCTTCCCGTAAAATTGTACTTACCATTGAGAATGGCATCCCAGACCTCACCGGCGTTGATACTGTCATCCACAGGATTGGCAATGCCGGGTAACCCGTTGGAACCTGCACAGACTAAAGCCGGACCACCATTACCGGAGGTAGCATGCATAGTACTGCCGGTCATATGACCGGACTTACCCATGTGGCCAGTCATCGCACCGATGGTCATAATCAATTGGGGCAAATTATCTGAGTTTCTGGTTCGGGCCGAAGCCATTCCACATAAGAATGCTACTTTTTTGTCCTTTCGGAATTCCAAGGCTAGCTTTTCAATTTGCTCTTCTTTTACCCCGCAGATCTCGCTAGCCCATGCCGGTGTCTTGGGAATGCCGTCATAGGTTCCGAGCACATAGTCTTTGAAGTTACCTTTAGGATCTTCCCCTTCAGGCATATGGTCTACATCAAAACCGAGACAGTATTTATTTAAAAACTCCCAGTCGATAAGTGGATTTAAAGTCGGGTGATCCTTGGTAATGAGCACATAGGCAACTGCTAATAATAAAGCCGCATCGGTACTTGGACGTACCGGTACCCATTCTGCGCCCAACATAGAATAGGAAGTATTGTAAAAGGGGTCGATACCGATGAATTTTGCTCCGGCTTTCTTAGCTTGGAGGTAATGCCAGCTGGAACTTCCCATAGCACTCCAAGCCGGGTTCATGCTAAGCATAATAATGGTCTCACAGTTGCGCAGATCGAAACGGTCGTTGACTGTTTGATCCCATACGCCTAATTGCAGGAAACCAACAGTTTTGGGAGTCATCGCCCAACTACCGAAGGAGTTGGTATTCCAGTATTCGCAGTATCCGCCGAACAACCCTAGGGTTCGGGAGATATCGGTAATTCTACTGCTCCAGCCACCGATGTGTAAAACAGAGCGATTGCCGTATTCTTTTTTTACTCTTTGCAATTCATCGGCAATATAAGTTAAAGCTTCATCCCAGGAAATCCTTTCCCATTCATCCTTACCACGTAAGGATTTGTCGCCGCCCCCTGGTTGCCAATGTTTACGTTTCATGGGATACTTCAGACGATCTGCACCAAAAACCTGCTGACGTTGCGAGCGTCCTCTGAGGCAGCCTCTTTGTTGAGGATAATCCGGAGAATCCTCATGGGTATCATCGGTTTTTTGACGAACGACAACTCCATCCACCACTAATGCCTTGTTCAAACACCTACCACCGCAGTTATGCCAACATGCGGCGGGAATCCATTCTCCTTGCTCTTCGCCAAGGGCATTAACATTTTTCCCTACTGAAGTTAAGCCGCTTCCGCAACCAGCCAAAGCCAAACTAGCAGTACCGGCCGCAGTAGCTTTTAGGAAATTTCTACGGCTTATCTTATTGTCTCTTATTTTTTTTAGTAGACTTGACATAGATCCCTACCTCCCTTTTATCGTTGATCCATCTTCCTAATTGGAGATCTGTGCATCCAGGTACAAATCAAGGAATGTATTGGCCCTAATTTGACCGGAAGCAGCTCCTGAATCTATAATCAGTATATATCAGCCTGCAATTAGGCCATATGTTCACAAGTACAAAATAGCCCTGTGATTTTTAGACTCTGCAACAAAGTCCTTGGCCAAAGTTTCCTTTACACTATGATTACCACCAGTATGAAAATATAGCTACAATATATTTTCTTTCGTATAGTTTGTCCACAATTATTTTATACTACCAAGTCCCTAGAGTATAGGACAAGGCCCCTTACACTTCTTGGAAAGCAACATAGGAAAGGTGGATGAAACGATGGACATGGAATTCACGGTTCCTAATTACATGCAAGAATTGATCTTAGCTTCCGGACATGGTCTTGATCAACTCGCTGCTGCCTTAGCCAAAATAGTGAATCGTCCGGTTTTAATTTCTTCTGCTGCTTATAAATTGGTCTCTGCCTCTTCTCATTATGAGTTCGAGGTTTTTCATGTTCAATTAGATCACCCTCGGACTACTAATGAAGCACTTTTTCCCTGCCTTATTTCCTCCGGTACTTTTCAAGCACCTGCCATAGGCCGAGCTGTTGCTCCCTTTGGCCGTATCCTCGGCTATATCTTTGTGCTTACAGATAATAACAACCCTAAACTTAATAACTACAAATCCATTTTGGATTATTCATCATCCCTGTGTGCAGTTCATCTTCAGAGCCGCTTGGAACTGAAACAAGAGCAAAGCAAGTTTAAAAACGCCTTTTTATATGATCTTCTCTACGGAAACCTTAAACGCAGCGATGATATCATCACCACCGGCGAAATGTGGGGTTGGAATTTTCGCCTTCCGCACACCGTCATGGTTTTTCTCCTACCTGAACCTAAGCTTCATACGACCGAGTGGCATCTCATGGATGTCCTCTCCAGAATTATTGAGCAAAATTTTATCGAGATATACTATAAAAACCCGGCTGCCATAGTTCGCCAGAATGAGCTAGTCATCCTTGTTCCCCTACAAACAGATACGCCCGCTCAACAAAAGGAAGAACTTCGCGCTTTTGCCGAGAAAATCCTCTCCCAAGTCCAAAATACAGAATTAAGAGGTCTTTCTGCCTGCGGCTTAGGACAGGTCTATGCTGATTCGACAGAACTTTTTCGCAGCTATCAAGAAGCAAAAGTAGCTTTTGAAATGGGAAAACTCTTAAGTATCCCTATTCCCTTCTTTAGCGATCTCGGCCTCGAACGGATTCTCTATAAACACGATCTTCAGGATTTAAAGGAATATTATCTCCATGTCCTCGGGGAGTTGCATAAACAAGACGACCCGGAAAGTTCGCTGGTGACTATCCTCGAAAGCTTTGCCGATAATCAATTTGATGTGAGCAAGACTGCAAAAGCCATTTTCATGCACCCTAATACTTTGCGCTACCGGCTTAATAAAATTGAAAATATTTTAGGCAAATCTTTGGCAGATAATAATACTCGTTTAGATATCATGGCCTCCCTGAAAATAAAAAGACTTCATGGCCTAGAAGAACTGTTATCTTGAAAAATCCCATTATGCAAATGCCTAATATTAATTAGTTCTATAAAGGCAGGTTGTGTATAGATCTTACAAAACCAATAAAGTAGGAGCGAAAAATCGCCCCTACTCTTTTTTAACTATTACCGACACTACCCCATGGCTTAACGATGACCGGATTCTTAACCCCTTTTTTCTGCAAATGTTTAAACAGGTTTTCCCTCTGTCTTTATGAAAGAAACGAATAAGTATGACGACCACCGCCACATAGGATGCCGTAACGCTCCTGACTAGAGAGCTTCTTACCTTTGAGAAAGGTGGTCACTCTGGAGCAATGGGCATAAGGCCCGGTGTCAGATAAGCTTCTAGGAATATAATCACCATGACAATGAGCAGCAGATAAACAGAGTATTTTGCCGTCTTACGGAAAATCTGATTCTCCTTGCCGATTAATCCTGTTGCCGCACAGGCGATGGCAATGGATTGTGGAGAGATCAATTTCCCCATGGAACCGCCAAGCAAGTTTGCTGTAACTGTCAGAACCGGATTCATACCCAACTGAGTGGCAGTGACTTTTTGCAGCATTCCAAACAATGCTCCGGAGGAGGTAACGGAACCTGTGAGAAATACACCGAGCCAGCCAAGAACCGGAGAGAAGAAGGGGAAGAGTACCCCTGTGGAAGCAAAGGCCAAACCCAGTGTAAAGGACATTCCAGAGTAATTGGCCAACCAAGCGATACCTAAAACAGACATTACAGTTATTAATGAATAAGCCAACTGTTTCATGGTTTTACCAAAAACCCGTACCGCTGTGGCGGGGGTGATTTTTAAAATAAGCAAAGTAATAATCGCGGAGATTAACATAGCAGTTCCAGCATAACCAAAGAAATCCCATTTATAACTAGCGGCATAAATCTTGGGGTCGGAGACGATGGGAGCAGCTTGCATAACAAAACCATGAAGTCCTGGCCATTCCTTAATATTCACGAACCATTGCAGGTCATTGGCCACCCAATTCTTAAATTGCGGAGTACCCCAGATTCCCATCAGAACCATCAAGACAAGATAAGGTGACCAGGCCCTAAAGATTTGTCCCCCAGTATATTTTTGCCCGAATTCCTTAGATACTTCAGGATCGTTTTCAAAACGCCAAAGTGTTTTAGGCTTCCAAACACGAATAAAGATTGCTGTACACACTATGGAAACAACAGAACCAACAACGCTGGGAAGCATTGGTCCATTATATTTAGCAAGAAGGAAGAATGGTATGGCAAAGCTAATTCCACTCACAAAGGCTGCCGGCAGAACCTCCTTAGTTGCCTTCCAGCCACATAAGACAAGGAGCATAGCTACAGGAATAATAATACAGAATAAGGACATATTTATGGCTAATCCATGAGCTAGTACCGCATCATTCATAGCGGTTACCTTGCCCATAGTAATGGTTGGTGTACCCACGGGGCCAAAGGGTACGGGAGGAACATTAGCTACCAGACAAATAATCGCCGCCGGCAGCGGAGGAAACCCCAAGCCGATAAGTATGGCTGCCGCAACAGCTACGGGTGCACCTTGACCTGCAGCACCTTCCATGAAAGCTGAGAAGGAGAAAGCAATTAATAAAGCTTGAAGCCTTCTATCACTGGAAATTGAAGCGATAGAGCTTTTAATTACATTAAAAGCACCGGCCTCAACCGTAAGATTATAAAAGAATACCGCGGTAATAATAATCCAACCAATTGGGAATAAACCATTCATAATTCCAAGAACCGTAGCGGAGAAGGCTACTTTGACAGGCATACCATAAACAAGTACGACATCCACAAAAGCGATTAATAGGGTTAAAACTCCGGCAATATGGCCTTTCATTTTCTTGATTGCTAAAGCCCAAAAAAGAAAGACAATTGGAATTGCTACAACTATGGCCGTTAGAAACAAATTATCTCCTAGAGCACTATAGTTTTGTGTCCATGCCATATAAAATCCACCCTTCATCTTCTTCTATTCAGTTGTAAAGATGAACTAATATTCACTTATTTCAATAAACATCCCACCCTTCCGGAATTTCATTCTTTCCTAAATATTATTAATAGGATAAGCAGATACCAATACAGCTCGGTGGTCTTACCATAACTGATAGATAATGTTATATATTTCACTTTTATATTAGCTTTATTTTAGTTGCTAATCAATATTTTCTTACCGACAATTTCTTCGATTATCTCTATAAAGTGAACTCCATTTGCTACTCTACAAAATCAGGAAAATCATCTATACTATAAGTGAAATTAATTGCTAACTAGAGGTGAAGCTTATGTCATTACTCCACCACTATAAACATAAGTTATTGCTCATCGATATTCAGAAAACCTACTCAAACTTCTATAATTTGAACTATCTTCTAAAAGTAAAAGGCTTTCTGGCTAAACATTCCTTCGATGATATTAGGATGCTTATAGATGTCTTTGATGAAAGCTATTTTGGAGAATTTATCCCCTCGTTTATCGATAAGAGTTTAACCGGTAAACCGATCTTCAAGCAGTATTGTTCAGATTTAGCAGTTAGACTTTTGGATGAAGACGGTATCGACACCGTAGATATAAAGCAAGAGTTACTCAAACATCACTGTATTATGCCCTTCCATAATGGCTTAATGGTGTTAATTGAACCAAGCTATATACCGGACTACAAATGCTGCCATTCGGAGGACCTTCAAGAATATTTACTGGAGTACCTTCCGCCCGGTTTTAGGGAATATCTGGAATCTTGCCGAGACTCCAAAGTTCACTTGATCGGCGGAGGCTATGGAGAATGCGTATACCTAACCAAGCAAATCTTAGATTTATTAGATATTCCTAATTGCATCCATGCCAAATATTGCTACGAAATAAATCCTCATAGCTCCCTAGCATATCCTCCCCTTGAATGCAAAGAAATAAAATGGTCCTTTAAGAGAAATGATTTCCTTTTCCATGAATAATACAGGATTACTTGGCCTCAGTGCACACCACTTAATAAGAAGGCCCTATAATTTTATGCCCTCCAAATAGCGGATGTAAGCTTGGACCCCTTCACTAATGCCCTGAGCCGCTTTTTGTCTGAAAGCATCATCCATTAGCTGCTTCTCTTCCGTGGGGTGGGAGATGAAAGCCACCTCGACGAGAACTGCCGGCATAGTGGTATTCCTAGTTACATATAAGCGTGAATCCTTCACGCCAAGATTTTTTGTACCTATAGCCTGTGTTAATTCACTTTCGATATATAGAGCTAATCGATAACTTAAAGCACCACTAGGATTCGTTGATGAATAGAAGGTTGTGGTACCATGGGCTGTTTGCCAAGAGTCATTGTGAATACTGATAAATAAATCGGCATTGTTCTCATGCGCAATATCAACCCGTTTCTGCAGATCATCCCTTTCGGTATGCCGTTTTTCCGGGGAATAAGCAGGGGAATAATCATCTTCACGAGTCAAAACTACTTTAGCACCGATAGCCTCTAACTTAGTAGCCAACAATTTAGCAATAGCTAAGTTGTTATCCTTTTCCTTCGATCCGCTGGGTCCAATAGCACCTGGGTCTGGAAACCCATGGCCGGGATCGACAACCACCGTTTTACCTATAAGCAAATACTCTAGAGAGTTTTTCCCTTCAAGTTCAGCCTGTATCTTCCCTGAAACAACGCCGGTACCACCGAGAATAAAGATTTCCATAGACGCAACTTTCTCCGGGGCAAAAATGGTTTGAAGGGAACCCGGCAGACTCCCACGTCTCGTGATAAGCAAAGCCGACTTATTTTTAGCGGCTAGAACAGTTCCCACCATCGCATCGGGATATTGTTCACCAGAAGCTAAATAAAGCTGCTTTGATTCATAAGAGTTTTGCGCATAGGCATAATGCCGCCGACTCATAGCGGTCTTTCCCACCTAAACGAATGGTTAGAGGGATATTTTGTTCCGCGAGAAGCTGATCAGGTACTACACCATCCCCACCAACCACAATAACCCGGCCAGGCCGTTTCTTTTGATAATACTCGGCTACTTTTTGAGGGAATTTTGGATTAGACATAAGGACAACCGGTATCTGTTCAATCCCTGCATAGGATGCAGCCGACAGGGCGTCTGCAAAATCATCACCATTGACCAGGATCATAGAATCGCTATTTACCCTCTCGGCGATCAAAGTCGAAGTTTCATAACGATCCAGTCCGCCGATTCTTTCCCAATCATAATTAAGAGCAGTGAGTTCATTCTCAATATTAGTTGATAGGCGACCATTACCACCTAAGAGTATAATCTTCTGGGGCTTTAAACGCTTCAGTTCTTCTTTCACCCGTTGGTCAAGACCACCACCCGGAGTTAAAAGGACAGGTGCATCCAGCTGAACAGCCAGCGGCGTAGCTGCAATAGCATCTGCATAATTGTTTTTCTCGTTAAGAATAACGATATCTGAGGTTATCCACCCTTGTTGGGAGACAGCAATGGAAGTAGCGATCCGATCCCTGCCATAGAGCCTGACTGTCGAAGCGACCGTTTCAGTATACTCCGACGTTACCTCAGTCTTAGAAAACCCTGTAGATGTGTCAGAAGCCAAGACCGTGTAAGGTGAGAAATTCAAAAAAAGAACCGTCGCCAACAGCAATGATGAAACCCGTTTCCATTGCATAAATTTACCTCCTCCGGTCATGGTATCGACATAAATAGACATTTTCGATTATACCATGAGCCAATTCGAAGGTCATTGGAATTATGTGCCAGCATTATCTCTACATTTTATTTGCTGCTCTCCAACATCTTAATTACCTGGTCCTCGGGTAATGGCCTGCTGGCCAAATATCCTTGTATGGCATCGCATTTATACTTCATAAGATACTCTTTTTGCTCAAGCCTTTCTACACCCTCTGCTACTACTTTTAAACCCAGTTCATGTGCAAAAGACACTATTAACCCGGTCATATTTTCACGTCCATATGTATTATTAATATCGTCAACAAAGGACTTATCAACTTTTAATGTTGAAATTGGCAATTCCTTTAGATAGTTGAGCGAAGAATATCCCCGTCCAAAATCATCTAAGGATATTTTAATGTTATTTTCTTTGAGACTTGTCAAAACGCGATTGACTTTTGTATCAAAGAATTCTATGAGCATGGTCTCGGTAATTTCCAACTCTAAATAACTGGGATCAAGATCACATTTTCGCAATACCTTTAAGACCTTTTCCACAAAATATTCTTCATGCAATTGTATTGCGGAAATATTGACCGCTATGGTCAATTCTTTGTGACCAATATTGTGAAGCTTTTTCAAGAAGACGCAGGCTGTTTGCAGGACCCATTCCCCTATGGGTACAATTAGCCCTGTTTCTTCGGCGATACCAATAAATTTATTCGGAGGAATAATTGTATTATCCTTTTGCCAGCGAATTAATGCTTCTAAGCCTAATACTTTTCCCGTATGGGGGTCTACTTGCGGTTGATAATGAAGTACAAATTCTTCAGCCTCGATTGCTTTACGCAAATTATTTTGGATTTCTGCTTTCTCCACAACGGCCTTCTTCATTTCTTGGTCAAATACTACATAATTTCGCTTACCTAATTCCTTGGCATTATGCATTGCTGTATCCGCATTGTTCAACAGCTCCTCATAATTATCCCCACCTTCTGGATAAAAAGCAATCCCAACGCTTACAGAAACATAACATAATTGCTCACCAACGGTAAGGGCTTTTTCGAACAGCTCCATGATTTTTTTTGCATATGCCAAGGCTTCCTGCTTCTCTTTGAGATCATGAAGAAGAATCAGGAATTCATCGCCGGCTAACCTACTTACCACTTGGTCCCCTAGTATTTGGGACAAACATCGTCCTACTTGAATTAAAAGTTTATCTCCTGTGGTATGCCCGTAAGAGTCATTAATGGATTTAAAATTATCAATATCCAAGAACAAAACTGCAAAAATAGTGTCTTTTTTACTGGCTATTACTATCTCGTTATGAATTATTTCTTGGATCATCGCCCTATTAGGTAACCCAGTCAAAAAATCATGATAAGCAAGATATTCTATTCTCATTTGCTGCTCTTTCAGTTCAGAAATATCACGATGGGAGCCAACCATTCGATAAGGCTTACCTTTTTCGTCAAATAGGGCCTTGCCAAAAGCACGAATCCACCGATAATTTCCGTTTTTGGCTTTAATACGGTAGTCGCAGCTATATCTCTCGGTTTCCCCGTTCAAATGCTTAGTAATATTTTCCTCATGTACCGGCTGATCTTCCGGATGAATAAGGGCAATCCAGAACCGGCGTTTACTAATCTCTTCCTTAGAATAGCCTAAAATATCTAAGGTTTTAGAGTGAAAAATCCGGGTGTCTTTAAGTATATCCCAATCCCAAATGGCATCGATTGCAGCCTCCAACACCAATTGATAGAGTTCTTTGGTATTCTTTAACTGTTCCTGATGTTGTACCAACTCATCAAACTGCTGTCTAAGTTCTTCCTCCACAGCTGTCAACTCTTCATGCATGGCGGTGATTTCTTCATTCTTAGTTCGTAAATGTCTTTCAACCTTTTTACGTTTACTTACATTGGCCAAAAGAACTACGATTAATAAAAGGAGCAAAACAAATACTGCCCCTGTCGAATATACCAAGGTGCGATAAGTTTCAACAAAAGAGAAGGGCTTATTGATTATCGTACTATTCTTGGGTATTAATTTTTTCGGAATCTGGAAACGTACTAATTCCTTATAATTTAGACCTTTAACAAAGGTTCCCTCTTCAAGAATTGGCAATTCACCTATGTCTCGGCCACCGAGGATCTTTAACGCCTGGTCACCGGCATATTCACCTTGAATCCAACCACTGGCCAAGCTTCCCCCCGTGACTCCGCTATCCAGGAGAAACTCAAATAAAGAAAATACCGGGACACTACTATTTATACTAACTTGGTTCGCTGCCGACTCTGGTGACAGTATTTTGCCGTCTTTATCCATATTATAAGATCCGACCAAGACGATACTCTCTTTTCCTAGGGTTGCCACTTTTTTATCTATATCTTCAATACTCAAATCCGCCAAGCTGTATGCGGTAAGTCCTAGTTTTTCAGCAGCATTCAGTCTTGCAACAGCCTCGATAACATCTTTTCCGCTATCCCGACCACTTTCAGATTGGTCATGCAAAATATAAATACTCTTTAAATGCGGATTAAGCTGCAGAGCAAGCCTCAGGGTACCCTCGGCATCAGAACTCTCATAGACCCCGGTAACTCTGTCTTGGCCTTTCAATAATTGGTCGGCACTGCTCTTTACTACACCGCTAAAAACAATCGGTGCATTGGAAAAGATCTCCTGTCGATGATTTAGGGCAAATTGCAAGGCAACATCATCAGTGGTCAGGAGTAAATCGATCTTCTTATTTTGATATTTTGTTTTTAAATAGTCATACTGACTTTCTAAACGCTCCTTATTAGGATACCTTTTCCAATCCATATACTCTATATATATCTGTCTCTCCAAAGGATCCCGTAACTTTTGTAGAATTCCTTCGGTCTGATCATCCGTCCACTTTAATCCTTGATGGTAAGAGTTTAGAACCAGTATATTTACCGGTTCCTGGACAGCATATCCTGAAGTGGGTGCAAAAAAGAATAAGTTAATTAATAAAGTAAAAATAATAAATTTTAACCAATTTTTGATCGTTACCTTACTCATGATAATCCCCCTTTCAATCAACCGCCCTACTCCCTCCTAATTTCTGAATTTTCTCTCTATATTCTTCATTTAATGCTTATTTCCTGCTCTTAGAACATCCAACTTAAATTTATTTCAATTACTAAAATTCTTGCTCCTCTTTACCATGCCAGCTATAATCAGGTAAGAGTAGTCTAAATACTCAAGATATTCACTGCCCCTAACCATAATATCCGAAGATAAATAACGAACTAAATTACAAGCTAGAGAAAGAAGGTTAAGATATGTTGGATTCACAAGGCTGGAAACCAAACTTCCTTGCCACAGGTGTAGGCAGCCTCCCCTACCGAGATGCCAAGACTGCCCTAGCACAAATATGGAAAACCCTGCCCCAAGCACCCCATTGGCCGCAACTTCCCACCCTGGGAGCCGAGAGCTCCTTTGTTGGGCAATACCTGCGAGCGCTTGTAGAGACAGGTTTAATCGCAGGGTTTGACCAACCACGGTTCCAAGTAGATGCCGCAGATTGGGTGGAGCGCATGGCAAGTTTTTACGAATATTATCTTCTAACTGA
This sequence comes from Desulfitobacterium sp., assembly GCF_982384815.1. Classification (NCBI taxonomy): domain Bacteria; kingdom Bacillati; phylum Bacillota; class Clostridia; order Eubacteriales; family Desulfitobacteriaceae; genus Desulfitobacterium; species Desulfitobacterium sp. The sequence continues at coordinate 24,656 of NZ_CEVWNY010000005.1, forward strand.
GTCGGGAGACGAATCAGCCCTGGAAAAATTCGGTTTCACCCCTGAGGGAGGAATTGGATTTGAAGCGTTCCGTCATGAGCTTAATCACAAGGGAACTCAAGGAGCACAGTTATTAAAAGGGCAATTGAGCGGTCCCGTAACCGTAGGCATGCAAATAACCGACCCTAATCGCCGGGCTGTCTATTATGACGAGCTGCTGCGAGATCTTTTTGTTAAATCCTTACGAGTCCATGCTCGTTGGCAGACTAAGCAATTGACCCGGTATGGATTACCGGTCCTAATGTCCATCGATGACCCGGGGCTATATGCCTATGGTGCTTCATCCCACCTTACTCTTGATCGAGAGACTCTAATTGCCAATCTCAATGAGATCGCCGAAGGAATTCTCGAAGCAGGCGGAGTACCCGGAGCACATGTCTGTGCGGGAATGGATTGGACTCTTCTGTTTGACTCAAAAATCAAAGTCGTAAATTTTGATGCTTATGAATACATGACCAGTATGACAGTACTGGCCGAACCACTGGAGGAATTTTTGAAAAAAGGCGGCATACTTTCTTGGGGAATTGTTCCGACTTCAGTGAAAGCATGGGAAGAGTCAGCATCTAGTTTAAGCCGGCGTTTAGAAACAAACATAGCCGAGCTTGTGAAAAGAGGAGTTCAAGAAGAAAGATTGAGGTCACAGAGTATGCTAACCCCAAGCTGTGGTACCGGTGCCTTGGATATTGCTTTGGCAGAACGGGTTTACCGGCTTTTGTATGAATTAAGTGCCATTTATACCTAATCAGAACGCCAAAGGGGCGCTTCACTTGGTTAAAAACCATGTGAGCGTCCCCTTCAATTTTACCTACTTTTCTACCAAACTATCTGCGACAACCCCCGCTCCACCAAAGATATAGGCTTTTTGTAAGGAAAGGCCGTTGAGGTAATCCAACACTGTCTTCTTGGCCCGATTCTTGTTGACTAGAATGAGGGGAGTTTTATACTTAGCCGCCAGCACCGCTCCGGTGAGAGCATCAGGATAGTTTTCCCCGGTAGCGATGGATATGGCGGTAGGAGGATTTCCCGCACCAAAGTGTCTAGCAATAGCCAAAGCCGTATCATACCTGTCCAGTCCACCCAGTCGAGTAACTGTAATCCCCATGTCATCCAGTTCCAAGTCCACTTCCAGAGAAACCACCCCCGATCCCCCGGAGATAATAGCATTTTTAATTCCCCAATCTTTTAGAGCCTTCTTGGTATCCGGCCTCAATTCATTCATATGGGTAAATAAAATTGGAATATTCTCCATAGCAGAATAAGGTGCAATGGCTAAAGCATCGGGAAAATTATGCTGGGTCGCAATAATTACGGTATCAAAGGGCTTTTGCTTGCGTACTTCTTCGCCAACTTTGACAGCAGTGTCAAATACTTCAACCCCTCCGATCCGCACGACTTGGTAATTACCCTTTAGCTGATCCTCAAGGTTCTTCGTTACAGAATCGTAATTACCAAGGATATAGATCGTCTTAGCTCCCAGGCGGAGTATTTCATCTCTAGTCAAAGGGTTCAGAAAATCGGAAGGAGTGATCAAAATTGGGGCATTTTTTAATTGAGCAAAGCTTGAGCCTACCAATGCATCAGGAAAATTATTACCACTGACCAGGACAACATTCTCGGACCTTTCCCAGCCCTTTTGACTTGTAGTTACGGCTGTTTCATAGCGATTTTCCCCTCCCAAACGCTCCGTATCTTTCACCTTTATCTTATCTGTGGTGTTTGAGGAACTATTTGGGGATACACCCGCTGTCATAATTAACTTCTCGTTAATTTCTTCGAAGCCGCCAATATATAATAGACCCTCATCACTTTTCCCTTGGATATATTTAGAACCCACCGCCACATATTGAGATCCAACAGTTTGGATACTCATTAAATACCTGTTACGGCTACCTTCATCTTCACGATCCCAAAGTCGTACCCCATGTGCGTCATACCTTAAAGCGATGATCTTTTTCGCTTGTGGCATGTAGCTATCTCCCACTACTGTATAGGTCCCATCAAGGCCCTGGGTCACACCAAAAAACCTGGTATAAGCTTGATTAGTGTAAATATCGAACCATTCCACATTTCCCGCCGAATCAAATTTATAGATCCTGCCGTCTTCATTCATATTGCCGCTGCCATCCTCTTTACGGTCAATATAGGTTCCTTTTCCCACCGCAATCAATCCGTTGTCACCGGTGGTTTTAACATCTTGGAATCCATTACCGGAAGAGTAGACCAAACGTTGGTACTCGGGACTTGTAAAGTCTACGGAAGTCGACCAGGGTATACTCAAGTCCTTACCAATCTTAACGATTATTCCTTTAAGCAAGCTTGTTCCTGTGCCTTGTAAATCCCGATCTCTACTGCTGCTATAGCCAACCGCCACAAAACTTCCATCGGGTAGTTTTACAACTGAATTAAAGCCATCGCCGGAGGTGCCGCCAAAAGTATGAGCACTCAGAAACTCTCCATTATGGTTGTAGCTGACATAAATGGCATCACTACTTCCTTTGCTTAAGCCGGCCATATCTCCATCACTGGATTCCGATTCGCCGACAACAAAGAAATCCCCTGCATCTGTCTCCACGACTCCGTTATAGATGTCCAGCTTGCTCCCACCGAAATCTTTTGACCATTCCACATCCCCTGTGGAATTAAACTTGACAATTATGGCATCCACATTGGAAATATCCCGATCCCCTTCGCGAATCTTTTTACGAGAGTTGGCCATATCCATATCGATGGAGGAGCTGGAACCCACCGCTATGTACCCCCCATCCTTCGTTTGCTTTACACTTTTGAAGCTATCAATTGAACTGCCACCGAAGGTTTTGACCCATTGGACCTCACCATTAGCGGAAAATTTGACAATAAGCGCATCTGAATATTTCTTATTTAGCCCCTCTAAATCCCCATTGTTGGAGTTGCTATGCCCTACTACCACATAGCCTCCATCCTGCGTTTGATCCACGGCATTAAAAACTTCCCAATCAGAACCGCCAAAAGTTTTCACGGTAGGGGCAAAATCCGCCCAAGCAGAAGTAGGAAGAAACAACACCCATAATAAGCTTAAAAAAGCCAGAGTAATAAATGGCTTTTTTCTGATTTTTATTACTTTCATCTCTCTTCCTCCTTTACCTTTACTTAGCCGGTCCTGATTTTTGCACGAATATTTATATATAAATCTACCATACTTTTTCCTTTATAAATCTTAAATAATTCTTAAATTAATATAAACAAAAAAACAAAAGCTTACACGATTTTAGAAACCTAAGTAAGCCTTTGTTAATCACTGACGTATTTATCAGAATGTATCTGACAGTAATTAAGCCTTTATTTCTTCGATCAGGGCTTTAAATTCCGGCAGAGCTCTCTCAATTGTTTCATAAGCCACACAATAAGCAATTCGAGCATAGCCTGGGCAAGCAAAGGAAGTACCGGGGACAATAAGAATATTTTTTTCCTTGGCCAGATTACAGAATTCAACATCATTGTCCAGGGGAGTCTTTACGAACAGATAAAAGGCCCCTTCGGGTTTGATACATTCATAGCCATAGGATAAAAGTCCATTATAGAGAAGCTCACGGTTCCGATTATAGCTGTCCAAATCCAGCTGGGCATCAAGGCATTTGGCAATTACTTTTTGGAATAAGGAGGGTGCATTAACAAAGCCCAAGATCCGATTGGCAATATTGGCAGCGGCAAGGACATTTTCATAATCGGCAACCTCACCGGGAATCACTAAATAACCGATTCTCTCTCCCGGTAAAGATAGTGACTTGCTGAAAGAGTATCCTACAATGGTATTCTCATAATACTTAGTTAAATAAGGCACTTCCACCTGGTCATAAGCAAGCTCCCGGTAAGGTTCGTCTGAAATCAGGTAGATCTCTGTGCCGTATTCCCGCTGTTTCTCTCTAAGAATACCCGCGAGTTCTTTAATAGTTTCTTTCGAATACACCACACCGGTGGGGTTATTAGGGGAGTTGATCAGTACTGCTTTAGTCTTGGGACCGATTTTCTCTCTAAATTCCACCAAATTAGGTTGAAAGTCCGACCTATTAGGTGAAATGATGACAAGCCGACCTTGGTAATTTTGGACATAATTACGGTACTCACCAAAAAAGGGAGCAAAAACAATGACCTCATCTCCAGGATTGAGTAGGGTCTTAAAAATTACATTCAGGCCACCGGCTGCTCCAACGGTCATCAGGATATTCTCATAGGTAAACTTAGTGCCAAAGCACATATTTAGTGAGTTAGCGATTGCCTCCCTGACACTCTCAAATCCGGAATTATTCATATAACCATGAACAGCCATAGAGTTTTCTTCGTTAATTATCTCTAATATCGCCTTTTTCACCGCAACCGGTGGTTCCACGCTGGGGTTACCCAGGCTAAAATCGAAGATATTCTCTGCACCATATATTGAGGCAAGGCGTTTTCCTTCCTCAAACATGGCCCGAATGATAGAGCTGCTTTTGACTTGCTCCCTCATAGTATTTGAAATCATAACCATCGCCTCACTATTAATCGAAGTAACTTCTATCATCATAACACCTTTTTTAACATATCGGCAAATCTTTATATTTTTTAAATCATCTTAAAGTTTAGATCTTTATCTTGTCTTTACAGTTATTTCTTAAAGTTTAGTGTTTGTAAGCATCTGCGACAAGGAGGGGTTCTTCAGCTGACAACTTATATAAATTATTGAGTGTGTCAGTATTTTGGAGGATGTTACCCTCTCCGCTAGGATATTTAAGCTCATGTCCTCTGAGGACGGCTCAGCAGGAATTATCAGACCTGAGCACTTTTGACATCCTGTTAAAAAAAGGTATAGACTTATCAAGTAACAACTCGCTCGTTTATGGAAGTTGTCATCAGCTATCCTGATGATTCTTGAGAGGAGGTCGAATATGAGCGTAAAAATAGAGGTTAACAATCTGGTTAAAGTTTTTAGCAATTCACCCCAGAAAGCCCTCAATCTCTTAGAGAAAGGCTTAAGTAAGGAGCAGATTCTTGCTGAGACCGGGCAAACAGTAGGTGTCAATAAAGTAAGCTTTACAGTAACAGTCGGGGAAGTCTTCGTTATCATGGGTCTTTCCGGAAGTGGTAAATCTACCATCCTCCGTTGTCTTAATCGCTTAATCGAACCTAGTGCAGGCTCTATCCTTATCGATGGTATCGATATTACAAAGTTAAAACCGCAAGAGCTTAGAAAGGTTCGCCAAAAGAAACTAGGAATGGTATTCCAACAATTTGCCCTCCTACCCCATCGTACAGTTCTCCAAAACACGGTTTTCGGCTTAGAGATTCAAGGAATAAGCAAGGCCGAACGGGAAAAAAAGGCTATGGAATCCTTAGCAATGGTAGGGCTTGCCGGTTGGGAAAATTCCTACCCCGATCAATTAAGCGGTGGAATGAAGCAACGAGTAGGGTTAGCACGCGCTCTCACCAATGACCCGGATATTCTGCTCATGGATGAAGCCTTCAGTGCATTGGACCCTTTAATTCGTGAGGAAATGCAGGATGAGTTGCTAAATCTTCAACAGAAGATGAATAAGACTATCGTCTTTATTACTCATGATTTGAATGAGGCTTTAAAAATCGGTGATCGTATTGCTTTCGTTCGGGATGGTTCCCTAGTCCAAATAGGTACACCGGAAGAAATTGTCGGTAGCCCGGCCGATGATTATGTAGCCAAATTTGCCCGCGGTGTTGATCGCAGTAAAATTCTGACTCTCAAGGATATCATGAAGCGGCCGCAGCCTGTTGTTCAAATTAAGGATGGCCCGAATGTAGCCCTTCAGGTCATGAAGGAGCACGGTCTTTCCAGTGTTTTCGTGGTGGATCGGAGCAAAGTATTGCACGGGCTCATTAATGCTGATCTGGCCATCGAAGCCCGCCAGCGTGGTGTTCAAAGTCTCCAGGATGTCAAGCTAATCCGAGTTCCAACTCGTGATGGAAATGTCCACGTCCAAGATATCTTACCGATTATCGCCAACAGCAAAGTTCCTTTAGCGGTAGTCAATGAAGAGAGGCATCTGATCGGTATTATTGTCCGAGGTGCCGTACTAGCAGCCTTAGCGGAATCAGTAAACACAGATATAACCACCGGAGGTGAAGTCAATGACACGAATACCTTTGGGGCAGTGGGTTAATAACGGAGTCGAATGGATGCTCTTGTATATGGGGGATGCCTTCGATGCCTTTACAAAATCCGTAACCCTATTTACAGAATTTATCCGGGATGGTCTAGGTATAGTTCCCTGGTATTTAATCATCCTTGCTTTCGCCCTCTTAGCTTGGCGGGCCAAAGGATGGCGTTTAGCCGTAGGAACAACGGCAGGGCTTTACCTGATCTATAATCTTGAACTTTGGTCTGCCTTTCTCGATACCCTAATCCTAGTCTTGATCGCTTCTTTTGTATCTTTTGTGATCGGGATTCCTTTAGGAATTCTGGGTGCACGCCATGATGGATTTCATAAAATCCTCTCTCCGATTCTGGACTTTATGCAGACAATGCCTTCCTTTGTCTATCTGATTCCTGCCTTGCTATTCTTCAGGCTTGGCACCGTATCTGCAGTCTTTGCCACAGTGATCTTTGCTATGCCTCCGGTTATCCGCTTAACGGATCTGGGCATTCGTCAGGTCCCGGTGGAACTGGTAGAAGTAGGAGAGGCCTTTGGCTCCGATTCCAAGCAGATGCTCTGGAAAATCCAATTACCCTTGGCATTACCGACCATCATGGCCGGAATCAACCAAACCATGATGCTTTCCCTTTCTATGGTGGTTATCTCTGCTATGATTGGGGCCCAAGGGCTGGGAGCCGGAGTACTGGCCGGAATCTCCCAGATGGATATCGGTAAGGGCTTTGAATATGGCCTAGCCGTAGTTATTATTGCTATGATTCTAGACCGACTCAGTCAAGGAATTATCCGTAACAACCGCATAGCGGCAAAGTAAATCTTAAGGGCACTGCCTTCCCAAAGGTTACCTTGCCTGGCTTAGCAAAAGCCAAGCGGATGGCTGCTAAATAAAAAAATCTATTGTAAAGGGTGATTAGGTGAAAGTACAAAAAGAAGTATGGAAAAAAATCCTATTATGGGCAATGGTGTCTATGCTCATTATCGGCTTGGTAGGATGTGGCACTACTTCAAGTTCAGGAGATAGCCAAGGTGGTAAAACCAATGGCGCAGACAAAAAAATCACCATCGGCTATGTGAATTGGGCAGAGTGTGTGGCAGTAAGTAATCTTTGGAAGGTAATTCTTGAAGACCAGGGTTATAAGGTAGAGTTAAAGAGTCTAGATGCCGCTCCCCTCTTTGTCGGATTGGCTGCGGGAGATTTAGATTTCTTTATGGATAGCTGGTTGCCGGTTACTCACGAAGCCTACTGGAAAAAATACCAAGATAAACTTGACGATTATGGAGTATGGTACGAAGGTGAAGCCAAGATTGGCCTTGTGGTTCCTAGTTATGTAGATATTAATTCTATTGAAGAACTTAATTCCCAAAAGGATGAATTTGGCGGAAAGCTCACCGGCATTGACCCGGGTGCCGGAATCATGAAAGCCTCAGAGGCAGCCATAACTGATTATAGTTTGGATTATGAACTAGTCCAAAGCTCCGAGGCTGCCATGCTCGCCGCTTTGGAAAAAGCCTATCGCAATCAAGAGTGGATAGCTGTTACCGGTTGGAGTCCCCACTGGAAGTTTGCTAAGTATGACTTAAAATACCTTGAAGATCCAAAAGGCTCCTACGGTGCCTCCGAGCACATCCATACCTTAGCGAATAAGGAGTTCACCCAAAATAATCCGGAAGTAGCCGGGATGCTGAAGAAATTCAAAATGGATGACACCCAAATCGGTACACTGGAAGCCTATATTAACGATGGTATGAAGCCGGAAGAAGCTGCTAAAAAGTGGAGCTCCGAAAACCAAGCCATTGTGGACGGCTGGATTAAGTAAACAAATAATCGAAAGTCCCTAGGATACCCTACAAAGGATTATCTTAGGGACTTTTTATCAATAACCGATGATCCCAAGATGCTCTAAAAGAATCTTCAGCCCCATAAGGATAAGAATCACCCCGCCGGCAAATTCCGCCTTTGATTTATAATATTCCCCAAATACATTGCCAATCTTTACTCCTAAAAAAGAAAAGGCAAAGGTGATCACGCCGATCATGGATACGGCAGGGATGATGTTGACCCGCAAAAAAGCGAAGGTCACACCGATAGCCAAGGCATCAATACTGGTGGCTAAAGACAAGAGGACCATGTCTTTTAGATTAAAACGGTCCTCAATTACTTCACAGGGGCCTCTAGACTCCTTAATCATATTTAAACCGATTAAAGATAGTAATATAAAAGCTATCCAATGGTCGATAGAAGTAATATAGGACTCAAATCTGGTTCCTAATAAAAAGCCAAGCAAAGGCATGAAAGCCTGAAAGCCACCAAAAAAAGCTCCGGTGACCAGAGCGGTTCTGTAACTCATCTTGCTCATGGACAATCCCTTACTGATGGCTACGGCAAGAGCATCCATGGAAAGCCCAACAGCGATAATGAATAATTCTAGATTTCCCATCAGCATACTTCCTAACTAAAACTATTTCAGGTTAAATAGACTTATATTTCCCCATATTTTAAATACCCCGAATTAAAATATTATATTATTTATCCACTATTTTCAATCGTATTTGCCCATGATTGATTTCTCCCCAAAAAAGTGACACCTGAACAAGAATATCCTATAATTACTATATATCCTCGCCGACAGGATTTCTAGGCATTATTATCCATAACTTTAGAAACGGAGCGAAAGAAGGATTATATGCGGTATGCCAGCGTCCCAGGTCGGAGCATCCACTCCCCCCTAACGGATAAAGAAATAGAAAACCGACCTAAGATAACCAAAGCTTTTCTCAAACGGATCTTGAGCTATCTTCTCCCCTACTGGCCCAGACTAGCCCTGGTATTCTTCGCCATAATTTTCTCATCGATCCTTGGACTCCTTCCTCCTCTTCTATCCGGGCGAATTATTGATGAGGGCCTAATCGGTAAAGACTTCACCCTATTGGTTCAGTTAATAATAATTTCTTTTGTCGTCCTCGTAACTTCCAACCTAATTAATATACTTGAAGGTTACCTAACCACCTGGGTGGCACAAAATATCATCTATGATATGAAAAATCAGATGTATAGCCATTTGCAAGAGATGTCCCATCGTTTTTTTACCAATAACAACCAAGGCGATATCATCACCCGGATGACCACAGATATTAATGGAATTCAAAGTGTGATTGTCGGTACCCTGACCAAGATTGTCAGCAACTCTATCATTCTAATTACAACCACCGTAGCCCTTTTTCAAAAAAACTGGACCCTAGCTTTAATCAGCCTTATCATCGTCCCTTTGTTCATCATTCCTACCAATCAAGTGGGTAACCGTCGTTGGTCCCTGACCATGGCCAAACAGGAACATACCGATGCCGCCAACCAGCTTTTTAATGAGACCTTAAGTGTGAGCGGGCAGCTTTTGGTTAAATTGTTTACTAGGGAGAACAAGGAATACCGGAAATTCGAAAAGATCAACCGACTAATCACCCGCTTGAGCGTTCGGGAAGTACTGGTGGGTAAAGGTTTTCGGGTTATCTTTGATACCTTTATCAACATGGGGCCCATGATCATTTATCTGGCCGGGGGTTATCTTATCATCAAAATGGGTTCAGACCTGACTGTTGGAGATATTACCGTGGTTGTCGCCCTCCTGAGCCGCCTTTATCGTCCCGTGGATGTACTTTTAACCATGCAAGTGGATGTAATCCGCTCTCTGGCATTGTTTTCCCGTATCTTTGATTATTTTGATATCCCTGTGGAAATAAAAAACTCCCCTCATGCCATCATCCCTAGGGCTTGTGAAGGAAAAATTGTTTTTGATAATGTATCCTTTGATTACGATGGCAAACCCATCTTAAAAGGTCTGAATCTTAACATCGAAAAAGGCAAGTCTGTAGCCATCGTTGGCCCTTCCGGAACCGGAAAATCCACTTTGGTTAACTTGATTCCCAGGCTTTACGATGTTACCGGGGGCAGAGTTTTGCTGGATGGCCAGGATGTTCGCGACCTTGACCTTGCCTATCTACGCCAAAACATTGGCATGGTTCCCCAAGATAGCTATCTATTCAACGGTACCATTCGGGAGAATCTGCTCTACGCCAATGAAGAAGCCACAGAAGAAGATTTGATCAGGGTTTGCCAAGAGGCCAATATCTTTGATTTTATCCGCGCTCTCCCCGATGGTTTTGACACTCTGGTGGGAAACAGGGGCTTAAAATTATCCGGTGGTGAAAAACAACGCCTCTCCATTGCCCGGGTTCTCTTAAAGAACCCCAAGGTTCTTATCATGGATGAAGCCACCTCTTCCCTTGATTCCATCAATGAAAACCTTATCCAAGAGGCTATCGAACCGATTCTTCAAGGCAGAACCAGTGTTATCATCGCCCATCGCCTTTCCACAATTATGGCTGTGGATGAAATCATCGTACTCCGGAACGGGGAAATCGTCCAGCAAGGTAGCCATTTGGAATTAGTGGAGCAGGAGGGGGTATATAAGGAACTTTATGAGACCCAATTTAAAGTAGCTTTAGAGGATATTAAAAACGACCTTGGCAGGTGAATACCAACCTGCCAAGGTCATCTTCTTCTTGAATAAGTGAAGTATCTTTCCTCAAGAGATTCTTTTGGTTAGAGTACCACTAAATACTTTGATAGTGCTCAGTCTGAAAGATCGCCTGCTAGCCTACACTTGCGGACTTAAGGTCCGCTTTAGGAACTCCCGGGTCCGTTCTTGGACTGGATTATTAAAGATTTGCTCAGGTGGTCCTTCTTCGGCGATAACCCCTTTATCCATGAATACCACCCGGTCGGAAACTTCTTTGGCAAATCCCATTTCATGAGTAACCACCAACATGGTCAGTCCGGATTCGGCCAGTTGCTTCATTACCTTGAGAACTTCCCCCACCATCTCCGGGTCTAAAGCTGAAGTAGGCTCATCGAAGAGCATGACATCGGGCTCCATGGAAAGGGCCCGAGCAATCGCTACCCGCTGCTTTTGCCCACCGGATAACTGCTTGGGCTTAGCATTGATGTATTGCTCCATACCAACCACTCGCAAGTATTTCATCGCTACTTCCTCAGCTTCGGCTTTGGCACGTTTTAACAACTTGATCTGGCCTACCATGCAGTTGCTCAAGACATTATGATTATTAAACAGGTTAAATTGCTGGAAGACCATCCCTAGCTTTTGCCGATATTGATAGACATCATGTTTATCGTCTAAGATATTTTCACCTTTATAAATAACTTGACCGCCACTGGGTTTTTCCAAAAGGTTAATACAACGAAGAAGGGTTGATTTACCGGAACCGGAGGAGCCAATAATGCAGACAACTTCTCCTTTGTACACAGAAAAATCGATGTCCTTCAAGACCTCATTGGCTCCAAAGGACTTGCTTAAATGTTGAACTTCAATGACTTTTTCCACAGGTTACTCCCCCTCTCCTACTTATTCTGCTGATTATGTCGCAATATATCTTCCGGTGTAGCTACCTGCATTTGATTCATAATATAGCTTTCCGGTCCATCCATTCTTCTCTCAATATAACGTAGAATCCTAGTAATAGTTAAGGTCATAATGAAATAGAATATTAGGGCTACAAAAAAGGCCTCAAAATACCTAAAGTTGTTTCCGGCAATCGACTTGGTTTGGAAATAAAGTTCCGAAACGGAGATAACGTTCAAAACCGCAGTGTCTTTAATATTAATAACAAATTCATTCCCTGTGGCAGGAAGAATATTACGAATGACCTGAGGCATTACTACATTAGTCATAGTTTTAATATGGTTCATACCAATGGCGTGAGCCGCTTCAAACTGCCCTTTATCAATAGAAATAATTCCGCCCCGCACAATCTCCGACATATAGGCCCCGGTATTAATGGAAACGATAAAAATCGCGGCGAATAAACGATCCATATGGATCCCAAAGGCAAGAGCTGTTCCATAGAAAATTACCATAGCCTGAACGATCATCGGGGTGCCCCGGAAGAATTCGATATAGAAGGCCAATATCCCATTGACCACTTTAAGAAGTATTCTTTTAAGTCCTCGTTCCGGCATCGGAATAGTACGTATAACGCCGATTAACAAACCGATAAGTGAGCCGATGATAGTACCAATAATGGAGATTAAAAGAGTGATCCCAGCTCCCCGTAGAAACATAGGCCAATTCTCGGAAAATATTCGAATAATCCACTCTAAGCTCATCATTCTCCCCCTTACAATATTGTCTGTAATCTCATTTGGTGGAATTCATCGTGTACTAAGCGGACAAAACCGACTGCATTTAAATGTAGCCGGTTTTATGAAACACTATTCGTAGTGACAAAGAATCTAATTACTTAGTTAGCCGCAGGTTGATTCTTAATAGCCTCGTCCATGATCTGGAGGCGTTCTGCTTCCGAGATTCCTTTAAGAATTTCATTGATTTTAGCAGTAAGTTCACTGCCTTTCTTCACTCCAACAGCAATGGCGGTATCATCGGGGGAAGTCTGGAATCCTTCTTTAAACTCAACCATTTTGAAGTCACTGTTAGCGGCTTGGGCACTGACACCTTCCGGGCGTTCGGAGACATAACCATCGATAAAGCCGGATTGCAAGGCTACCCGCATTGCCGGGAAATTATCCATAGCGGGTTCTTTGACGACACCGTTGATTTGGTCAATTACACCATAGTGGAAAGTATTCAGCTGGGCAGTAATTTTAGCACCCTTAAAATCTTGAATGGATGTGGCATTCTCATACTTGCTGCCGCTCTTTACCACCATCACCAAGTCAGATTGATAGTAAATATCGGTAAAATCAATGGTTTCCTTACGATCTTCGGTTGGAGACATACCGGCAATAATCGCATCGATTTTTCCGGAAGTCAAAGAAGGTGTAAGGCCATCCCACTCTGTCTTAACGATTACAAGTTCTTTGCCTAAGCCTTCGGCAATTCTTTTGGCGATCTCTACATCATAGCCCCCGGCATACTCAGCACCGCCATCGATTTTTACGCCACCATTGGAAGCATTCACTTGAGTCCAGTTAAAAGGTGCATAGCCGGCCTCCATACCAACTCTAAACACATTGTCACTAGATCCCGCCGGGGCATTATTTCCCCCACTTTGTTGCGTACTGCTGGAACCACAACCGGTTACCAGCAGCATTGCAGATACAACCACTGCTACCAATAATGATAATCTCTTTTTCATTATAGAACCCTCTCCTTCTTTTTTTACCATTATTATCTGTTTTTTTAAAATCCTTTGTCAATTATTCCTTGAAGATGACACATAAACTAGTCCGTTGTCATACTGAGCAAAGCGAAGTACCTTGATCCCAACAATAGGTATCGCTTTGCGGCATGGAAGTCCAGATGTTAAAAATAAAATAGACCTGAGACGGAACTCAGGTCATAAAAATCTTTTTACCCTAATTACCCCTCTTTTCCCCCGACGAGATAGCACAACTCAATAAACAGGGATGTCTATTGAGACAGTTCTGCAACTATTCACTGCAGACCCAGCAAATAATACCGAGCGTACTATTTGCTTCGGCGACATTTCCTTCTCCTTAGTATCATCACTGCTCTCGCTCCAAAAAGGACTAATAAACATCGCGCCTCTACCCCACCCAAAAAAGTGAGGTTACATATAGAATTATTTTAAGTCTACATTACTGTGGGACTTCTGTCAACCATTATCGCCATATAGCTTTTTGACACAATGCTCATAATATTAGTAAGGACAAACCGTATAAAGGAGTTTGAATATGGCAGAAAATAGTTTTATCCAAAAATGTTGCCAAAAAGTTTAAAGGGATGCGGGACGACTATGAAACATTAGATTTTAAACTGCATTACAGCCCTGGTTAGCTGACCGGATTTTTCTTTAGCGTTGCCTGCCAGTTCGATAACGTTTTGAGACATATCTAAGATTGCTGAAGCCTCATGGGCAATATTGGTCGCCCCCATGGCCTCTTCATTAGAGACACCGGCAATTCGGTTAATGGCTTCTGTCATACTTTGCATAGAAGCCGGCAATTCTTCTGAAGTAGAGCTGAACTCCATTACTACATCATTGATAGCTTTAGAATTGAGCAAAAAAAATGGCTTCCTTAATCCTTTCGGAACTAAGGGAAGCCATTTTATCTTTTGGGTCATAGTGATCAATTGCTCTGTCTATCTGGAAAAATTCTTTTTAATTCATCGCTGCTGTAACGATGGGGCGTGGAAATGCCGATTATCGGCCCAGATTATAACCAAAGCCTCCCCAGCCACAGCCACTCTGACCACGACCATACATTCCATAGCCTGATCCCATCATACCCCGGCCCCTACCATAACCGGTCCCGTTGCAATAAGCTTGGTTCTCCTCGATAACTGCTTCGAGTTGATCAGCTTCTTGTTGGGTCAGTGCGCCGGATTCGACTTTTTTAGTTAAGATATCCTTTTTCATTTCTAAAATCTCTTTTTGATACTCATCCAATTTGCCTGCTTCAGCGGCGATCATGCCAAAGCTTTTTCCTGTTTCGGCTCGCTCAGAGATTACACTATCCACTGATTTGCCCGTGAGGCCCGCTAAAGCTTCGGCAGGATTGCTGTAATTGGATGCTGCGAGTACGGTAGAGGAAGTTGCCCCAATCGCTAGCACAACAGCCCCGGCCACAATAATTTTCTTTAGTTTAGTCATGTACATTACCTCCATATCTTTATTACTCAGAATTACAGTGTTAACAACGAAATATGTTCTTCACCACTGATCCTGTGAGTATAGAATAAACTAAATCTGTGACATAACTATGTCATTAATATTCTAATTTTATGTTTTTAAATATCTGAATGCCATACTTCTGACACAGACTTTTTCTAGACTATACCTGATTATGATATAATCAGGTATAGGTAATAAATTGGAGAGGAACTTTATGTTAAAAATTCTAATCGCTGATGATAATAAACAGATCACTTCGATTCTACAGGAATACGCCAAGAAGGAAGGCTACCAGCCCCACATTGCCTTTGACGGTTGTGAAGCCTTGGCGCTTTTTCATAAGCTTCAGCCGGATCTTGTGCTGCTGGATGTTATGATGCCAAAAATCGACGGCTTCGAAGTCTGCCGGGAAATCCGCAAATCCTCTAATGTTCCTATTATTATGATTACCGCTCGTGGGGAAGATTTTGAGCGGATTATGGGCTTGGATATTGGGGCCGATGATTATATTGTTAAGCCCTTTTCCCCAGGGGAGGTCATGGCAAGAGTCAGAGCAATTCTCAGAAGGATCGGCCAATCCGATGAGCAGAAAAAACAAATTCATATCTTCGATAACCTTATGATCAATCTTGACGACTATATCGTAACTATTTCCGAACAACCGGTCTCTTTAACCAAAAAGGAAATCGAGATTCTCTGGACCTTAGCAACCAATAACAACAAGGTGTTTTCACGGGATAATCTCCTCAATAGCATTTGGGGTTACGATTATTTCGGGGATATTCGCACAGTGGACTCCCATATTAAACGCCTTCGTTCCAAACTGGATGCTTTTCCCCATCAATATTGGGAGATAAAAACCATCTGGGGCGTAGGTTATAAATTCGAGGGTATAATTAATGAAAAATAAAATCGCCTTAAAACTTACTCTTTATTTTTCCGTAGCCCTTCTTTTGTTCACTGTCATCATCGGCGGGGTTTTTATGACCTTATTCAAGGACCAAACAATAAAACTTCACCAAGCTGAATTAGCAAAGCGAGCTGCTTCCATAGCTTCTACCCTTTCAACCTATATCGAAGGTGACCAATCGGGAGCCGCCGGGGGTAACTTAGGACCGCGAAACGGCAACGGTTACATGGGCGGCATGATGTCCGGTGGCAGGATGGGCAGCGGTGGGAAGAATGGCATGGGCGGCATGATGTCCTACATGATGGGCTATGGAGCCTATCTAAGTTTTCTCGATGAAATCGCCATGACAGATGTCTGGATCGTTGATGAAAATCTTCAGTTGCTTACAATCGGCCATATGACCAATAGATCCATTGACTATTCAGACTTGCCCGCGGATGCCGACCAAGTTGTTAAAGAAGTCTTTCAAGGCAAGACCACCTTTAGCGAAGGATTCAGCTCACTCCTCAATACCCCCACCCTAACCGTGGGGGCACCGATTAATTCCGGCGGAAAAGTGGTCGGGGCAGTGTTGCTCCATTCTCCAATTGAGGGAACCACCGAAGCCCTTAAACGTGGGGGCGGTATCCTAGGTATTAGTATTGGGGCTGCTCTTCTTCTTTCCCTTTCATTATCTATCCTCCTGGCCTATACTTTTGCCAAGCCTTTAAATCTTATGAAGAAGTCCACCCTGCAGCTTGCCCAAGGCGATTACCTAGCTAGGACTGGGGTGCATCAGAAGGATGAGATTGGCGAATTAGCCTCCGCCATCGATATTTTAAGTGAGCGTTTGGAGTTAGCCAGCCACGAAAGTGAACGACTGGAACAACTACGCCGTGACTTTATTTCTAATATCTCCCACGAACTCAGAACTCCGGTTACAGTCATCAGAGGATCCCTGGAAGCTCTCTGCGACGAAGTCATCACTGATCCTAATCAGATTAAAGCCTATCATCAGCAAATGCTTAACGAAAGCATCTTTTTGCAGCGTTTAGTCAATGATCTCTTAGACCTAACCCGTCTACAGAATCCCGATTTTAAGATCGAAAAGAAAGAAATCAACCTTAACGATTTACTGAGTGATGTGATCCGTAGTGCCCAAAATATTGCCCGCAGCAAAGAAATCACCGTGAATCTAGAGAGTAGACCAACTAAAATACCCTTTGCGATTCAAGGGGATTATGTGCGATTGCGGCAGATGTTTCTGATCATCCTCGATAATGCTATTAAATTCTCCCCGCCCAAAAGTAAAGTTCTCGTCGTGCTGACCGGCAATACCGTAGCTATCATTGATGAAGGAAGTGGAATTGCTCCGGAAGATTTGCCCAATATTTTTGAGCGATTTTATCAAGGGAAGACTTCGGAAAACAAAACCGGAACCGGTCTGGGGCTGGCCATCGCCAAGCAAATTGCCGACCGGCACAATATTACCATTGCCGTAGAAAGTATGCTAAAGAAAGGAACCCAGTTTGAGTTTAATTTTGATTTACGGCCCTAGAGTCTAGATCCTTCACTTTGGCCCATGATGACTTGCGTAGTATAGTGTGACATTAGTTACAGTCATTTGGGGGGTATTCCCTTTAGAATAATATAACTCTAAACTAGATCAGAAAGGATGATGGTGGTGTGGAATACCTACTTTTGTTTCTGGAAGGAATAATTACCTTTATCTCCCCTTGTCTACTGCCGATGCTGCCCATTTACATCTCCTACTTTGCCGGACAGGGAACGGAGGGCAATAAAAAAAGAACTCTGACCAATGCTTTGGCCTTCGTTCTTGGCTTTACCTTAGTCTTTATTACCCTGGGGGCTTTTGCCGGAACCATGGGGAGCTTTTTACGGGAATATAACCAAGGGGTTAATCTTGTGACCGGGTTGATTGTGATTATTTTCGGGCTCAACTTCATGGGCGCAGTCCGGATTCCCTACTTGAATATGAACAGACAACTGAATTTAAATGTTCCTCAGATGGGATTTTTCCCTTCCCTGCTCTTTGGTATAATTTTCTCCATTGGTTGGACACCTTGTGTCGGCGCATTTTTAGGTTCAGCCTTAATGTTGGCAGCTACCGAGGGAGAGGGCCTTAAAGGAATTCTGATGCTCCTATGTTTTTCTTTGGGACTGGGAATTCCCTTTATCGCCAGTGCTGTACTTATCGATCGCCTAAAATCCACTTTTGACTTTATTAAAAGAAACTATCGGATTATCAACATAATCTCAGGAGGGCTTCTAGTCATAGTCGGGATATTAATGGCTACCGGGATGATGGGCTATTTCCTTGGACTACTTTCCTTCTAGCCCTAGGTCATAGCTATTAGTAAAAATGTTAAGGGAGAAAAATATATGAATAATAAAACTAAAGTTATCTTAGGTATCGTAGTATTCGCTTTATTCCTCGGGATTGCTTATAGTGCCTATTCCTCATTGTCTGCGAAATTTGAATCCGGCCAACAGGCCCGGTTAGGCCAGGGTGATGAGGCCTCCCAAGGTTCAGAAGATTCCCAAGATTCGGATTCCCCCCAGGAAAAGAAGAAGACCATGGCCCCTGATTTCACTGTCTATGGGACAGACGGCACCGAGTATAGGCTTTCCGATTTTCAAGGTAAGCCCGTAGTAGTTAACTTCTGGGCTTCTTGGTGTCCTCCCTGCCGTCAGGAAATGCCCCATTTCAATGAAGTCTATAGTGAATATAAAGATAAAGCAGCTTTTCTAATGATTGACCTGGTCGATGGTCAGCGGGAAACCGAGACTTCCGGGGTAGAATTTGTCCGGAAAGAAGGGTACGATTTTCCCATATATCTGGATAAAAATACGCAGGCGGCGACTAGCTATGGGGTAACCACTATTCCCACTACCCTGTTTATTGATTCAGAAGGTTATATCTTTACCGGCTATCGGGGGCCATTAATGAAAAGCACTTTGGAAACAGTCCTTGACAGCATGTTAAAAAAATAAGCTTTTCCCCCCCTTTGCGGCTATCTTATAGTAGCTGGCAAAGGATAATCGGAAACCCTGGTATAAATTCTTTTGTGTTGAATCTGCTCGCTTTTAAAGAGATGAATCCTATCTACCTTAATTGGGCTGAACTTCAGATCTTTGACCACTGCCTTAATCTCTGCGAATCCGGCTGTAAAGAGAATATCCTGACCAATCGTAATATGGGGGCTAAAGCGTCTTCTTTCCGGAGCGAAACCTATGGGAGTTAATGCTCTATCAACCTTTTTCTGAAGTGACTCTAATTCCTCTACATCACCCGTAAGGCCAAGCCACAAGACCCGAATGGATTCTTTGCCGGTGAATATACCTACTCCCTTTAAAGCCAGAATAAAGGGGGGTTCCTCTGAACATAATTTAAACAAGGATTCATCAATCCGCGACTTCTGAGTCGGCGTAATCTCATCAAGGAACTTTAAGGTTAGGTGGAAGTTATCACGGTGCTTCCACCTTCCTTTTTGGGCAAAACCCCGTAACCTTTGCTGAAACTCATAGATCTCAGTTTTTACTTCCTGGGCAAAATCAATTCCTACAAAAGCCCGCATATTTATCGCCCCTACATTTAAAAGTTAAACCCTTCGTTAGATGTTCCGAAGCTCTTGATTTTGGCATCAACCTCTACTTCTATTTCCGCATCTTGAAAATATTCTCGCCAGTTGGGCTCGATTTTCTGCCAATCCCGTGGGTGGTAGCGGTGCATCTGCTCAAACAAGCCGAAAATATCGGCGTTATACTCTTTTGCTTTACTAATAGTTGCTAAGACGATTTCTATAATTCTTTCTTCCGTAGCCTTTTCCAGGGTCGGTTGTAACTCCGACTTTAATTTCGCTACTTTTGCTTCGTGAACTATACCCCCCGTGCTAATCCGTATTGTAAATTTAGGTTTTCCGTCTTCGAACTTTGAAGAAACACGCCCTTTTGTACTGGTAAGATAATAACTAAATACAATATCGTCCTTAGTTACCGCGATGGGTATTTCCGGTTCCTTTGGGTTTCCAACACCTAAAAGATAGCCTAATGCCTCTTTTTCATTTAACCAGCCAACCAATTTATTTTCACGAATTACCCCAAAACCCTCAATCTTTACTGAACTTTCAACGGGTTTTTCACCTTTTTGCTTAGGAAATATCAATATCTTAGGAATAATAGTATCTCTGTCAGTTCTAAGCAGCTTTTTGCTTAAACCCAATAAAGTTACCTTTTTCGATACCCCGGTTTGTTCAGCAGTTTTTTCGGCAATTTTGCTGATCTCTTTGGAAAGAGTCGAACTGAGTTCAGGATTTGATTCTAAGATCTTGGCGGCTTCCCCCTCACAAACAAACATATCGACCCTAAGCCGGGCATGGGGAAAACGCAGGGTTGAGGCCATAAGAGCAGGTAATTCTTCTTGAGCAGCTCTCTCTCCTAAAATTATCGCCACGTCTTGTTCCCAAAATGCTTTCGCGGGTAAACGCCTTGTCATTTCGTTAAAGGCATCTTGAACGGTTATTCCCGTACCTTTAATTAAGATTTCTTCGGCAGAAGTATTTGGGGCTTCGGAATCAGTGGGTTTTCCGGATGGATTAACAATTCGGGTTGAAACTTGACAAAGATCCATTCCGTCTACAGTGACCCTATCCCAGGCTATGAGGGTCATAATAGCTAAATTCTCTACTTCTCTACTGTCCCAGCACCCAGCAATTAAAAGTAAACCGGCTAGGAGTGAACAGCATACAACGATACGGGCTTTCTTCATGAGCTTTTCCTCCCTTGCACCTTGCGCAGCCAAGCCGTTATCAAGAGAACACTTGGTATGAACAGCTCAAAAAAGAAGGCAAAAGGAGGCCAGTATACCTCCAGTACATGTGTTAGCTCCATGGTACTGCTTACAAAAACTACCGAAGCAAAACCTAAGGCGGCCCCCACGATCAGTACGATCTTTTTATGGGATTTCAAGCCAAAAACTTCAGCCACTACTACACTCCCTAAGAAATGAGTAAGGGTGAATTTTACAACTACCGAGGCAATCCAAAGAAATACAAGAATTGATTCAACACGCAAAAAGGTACGCCCAATCTCCAAGTAACGCACCAATTTCCAAAGGGGCAAATTGTAGCTTGCCACCAATTCCGAGCCTAAAACTAAGAGACAAAAAATAATATCTGCGGAAAGTACGATGATGGAGAATAAAAGTGCCCAGGCGCCTTTACCCAGCGCTTCCTTGGGTTTATTGATATTTGGCAGTAAAAAGGCCAGGATAATGCTTTCCCCAAACCAAGCTGCCGGGGTTATGGATGACCTTAATATCGGGCCCAATCCCCCCTCAAATATAGGCAAAAACTCTTTAAAATCCAGATCTCTAAGGGCTAAAAAAAGAATAATCGAAAAAATGCTTAAAAAAATCGGAAGAACAAATTGAGCCGAGCGGGCAATCACCTCAAGTCCTAAAATAGCACCGTAACTTCCCACCAAAATAAAAGTGAAGGTTATGAACCAGATGGGGGTTCTATCCAAGAACGAAAGGGTAATAAATTGAGCAAATTCTCGGATAATCAACATATTAAAAACAAAGAAAAAAAGTATGTAACTACCGCCCACAAGCTTTCCCAAATATTTTCCAAAAACCACCATGCTATACTGGATAAGAGTTTGACGGGGAAAGCGTTCACCGAGTTTACTTATTAGCCAAAGGGTAAAAAAACCTACTCCCGCAGCTACAGGGGGTACTAGCCAAGCGGATTGCCTGGCTACCTTAGCCGTGATATTAGGAACGAATAGGATCACCGTTGCCATTATGGTAAAAAACAAGAGGATAGTGAACTGGGAACCGGAAATACGCTCTTTATTGATTGGAATCTTCCTCCTCTTCAGTAGGCTTCTGAGGGCCCTGATTCCGGGCTTGACGTTCAGGTTCCTTTCCTTCAAAAAGCCGGGGACGGGTTATCATCGCCCACCAAGGGACGCGAATTACCGTGTCCTTAAAATCTCTTATGCTATAGGGGGCAATCGGGCTTAGATAAGGTACCCCAAAAGATCTCAGACTATTTAAATGGAAGAGTATAGTCATTAAGCCAAACATAATGCCTACCATTCCTAATATGGCGGAACATACCAAGAGGGCAAAGCGTAAAATTCGAATCGTCGTTCCCGCCGCATAGTTGGGCATTGTGAAGGAGGAGATGGCCGTCAATGCCACTACGATAACGGAAAGGGGAGAGACAAAACCGGCGTTTACAGCGGCTTGCCCAATTACCAAACCGCCTACGGTGCTAACAGCTTGACCGATGGTTTTAGGTAGCCTTACCCCCGCCTCCCTGAGTAGTTCAAAGGTAACCTCCATTAGGAGGATCTCCAGAAAAATAGGAAAGGGCAATTCCTGGCGAGCACCGGCAACTGTGAAAAGCAGGGACCGGGGAATCAGCTCCTGATGAAAGCTAAATACTGCTACTGTTAAAGCCGGGAGCATTAAGGAAAAGTTCAAGCCGATAAAACGTAGGATGCGGACAAAGGAAGAAAACTCCGCATTAAGATAATAATCTTCGGAGGCATGAAGAAGGATGGTGAAAGTACAAGGAACCACAAGGCACATGGGGGTATTATCCACAATAATTGTGACACGGCCTTCAAGGATACATGCCGCTGCCCGGTCAGGACGTTCGGTGGTGAAGATCAGGTTGAAAAGTGAAATTGGCTCATCCTGGATCATTTCCTCGATCTGACCGCTTGATAAGATTCCATCGACCTTGATTCGTTTTAACCTGGATTTCACCTCTTCGACTAATTTATCATTAACAATTCCTCGAATATAACATATGGCTACTCGGGTACGGCTAAAAGATCCCAATTCCAACTTTTAAAAGATTAGTGCGCAGTCGGCGGCGGATCAGTATCAGATTAGTGGAGATATCTTCAACAAAGCCATCTTTCGGCCCCCGTACAACCGGCTCTGAGTCCGGCTCTTTAACGGATCTGGTCTCACCCCCCGGAGCAGCCATGAGCAATGTTGAACATGTCCCTTCGATGAGTAAAGCAACTTTAGAATCCACAATTCCCTTGATTAATTCCCCCAGATCTTGAACCATCTCCGCACTGGCAGCTGTACTTAAACGATCCAAAACAAATTTAAGAACCTCATCCTCTTGAAGTTGATCCTCTGCCGAGCTAGAAGCCTCATGCATTAAGGGATCAAGAATATACTCGGAAATGATCTTAATGTCGGTAATTCCCCTAAGGTAAATGAGCACAGCCTTGTAGGGCTTATTGGCATGAAATTGGAACTCCCGAAACACAATATCATCACACAACTCAAAGGCCCCTTGAAGATAAGCCAAGTTATCTTCAAAAGAATGAGCCATAGGCTTTTGAGGGATTTCCCACTGTCTCTCCGCTTTATTAGCTTTTGGTATTTGTAAAGAAAGGGCTTTTTGCATGAACTTCTTAATCAACCTATTTCACTAACTTTCTTGAAATATTATAAACCCGCCTAATATATGCTTAGTATGTCAATAATTAGCACTATTCATGCTTAAGAGGTTCTCCTTAGGTAAAAAAGAGCTAAAAAAGTAGTTAGGCCTAAACCCAACTACTTTATAGGTATTATTTTTTTATCTCTGGTTTAACTTGGTCCTGAAAATCACTAATTCGGTATTACTAATTTTTGTCCTTCGAAAATAAGGTTAGGGCTCTTCAGTCTATCCTTATTAGCTTCAAAAATCTTTGTGTATAGTGAACTATCGCCATACATCTTCTTAGCAATAATCCCGAGGGTATCACCGGCTTTTACAATATACACTTGCTTTACGTCTTCTGCAACTAACGGTGCAAGAAGGCCTTCGGTTGGAAGGGTTAAGACCATTCCGGCATCTAAACGGTTATTGCTTTTGTTAAAAAGATCCCGATTGGCTTGATAGATTTTAGTATAGTTGTCATAGCTACCGTAATAATTGAGGGCGATCGTAGCTAAAGTATCACCGGGTTGGACTATGTAATCTGTCGCCAGGGGAGAGACGGGAACAGTAGTGTCCGGAATCGGCTCAACGAGGGCTAAGGATGCTTGGAGAAAATCAAAATAATCAAATGAGTTTTCCGGGGTTAATTCTGGAATTTTGATATCCACTGGAAGGTTGATATTTGAAGTATTCGTATTATAGTTGACAGTTAAACCCAGGATACCACTCATTTCCGGCGAATCCATGTCTGTGGTTGGCGTCGGCATCAATTGACTAATTTCTGAGAGATCAATTTGTAGATCGATGCTGCCGCTACTTTCAACAATGTAGCCATCTGCAATAGTATAGTTTAACCGGATGCCTTTATCTCCAATAAGGGTTACATTTCGCAAGGTTTCCATGATCGAATTGAATTTGTCCAAAGTTTTAGTTGCATCGATTTCAGTCTCCACAAAACTTTCTTCAAAAGACATGGAGCCATCTAAAGCAGCTTGCCCAGCCACTTCAAAAATCATCTTGAAATACTCTTCTAGTAATCCTAATGCCTCTTCATCTTGAGCAAAATTATTCACAGTATAACTGAGCAATTCCTTAAATCCTTTATCATCAAGACGAATAGAGAATTTTAGTGTGTTATCATTGGTGGGCACACTAATTACCTCAATATTTGGATTGAAACGATCAGCATAACCTACTAAAAAGTCTGTCCATTTTTCCTGGTAGTTTAAGCCAAAGTTCATGAGCTTAGTCATGTCCAAAGTGTTAAATTGCGGGTTGCCGGTATCGGCAATATCCATTACCATGTACTCTTTGGACCTAAACTCTTCCGGAAATGTAGCTTTGGCCATTTGCGGGAGACGGAAAATTTCTTTTAGTTTAGGATCTTCCCTGGTAAGATCCATATCTACCCAATAGGGCATACTGATTTCCATTCCTGCCATATTCAAATTCATAGCTACTTGGGATTGCACTTTGGTCTTTTCTTCATTACTATTTGTTTTTACAGTTAGTTCGAGGTTTGCATCTTTCAGCATAGCCGCAATCCGGTCTACTTGCTCTTGCATCATTGGATCTAGCCCCGAACCAGTTAGACCTATGGACATAGTGATATGTTGTTGTACTGAATTCACCTTTTGCATTTTCATTGAAGCATCAAAGATTGCTTTTTGGTTTGCTGTACACCCCGTTAGTACCAGTACAACTATTAGTAATATGGAAATCGCTAATAACTTCTTCCTGTTTTTCATTGAATACCTCCTCTTCCAAAAGAAATAATTGTAATATTTATAACAATTCTCTATGTGTCTACGAATTTCCTTTATAAAAAGTAATCTAAATTTTAGAAACTTAATCTAGATCAAATATCTCCACAATAAAGTTGTCACTTGCATCTTTGATTTTCTCATATTCGATGAGCGATTAAAGTGCTAGTCAGCCACTCTGAATCATTGGTTGCTTCAGCTTTTCATGCAAAGCCCCATAATAGAAGAAGGACTGCAGATACGATCAGAAAAGAAATACCTATTAACATCCACTTACTCCTTTTCATTAACTAACTCACCATTGGCATTTCTTTCCGTGCTTTATTAGTTCGAAATCAAATAATTAGCTTTAATGAACTAGTCCCTTAAAATTATTCTATTTTCCCCTAGGAAATCCTCCAAACCGTTTTATGTCATTAGCAACCTTATACCCTTTTGGAGAGTCTACTTTCAGAATTAATATTAATGGTAAAGGACTTAGCTCATGAATTCCTTGACGCTAAGTCCTTTTATATTTATCGGATTAACCAAGTTATGATCTTATTTAAGACTTATCTTATTAGTGAATGTCCTTCTTCTTGAAGCGTCCACCTTTTACTTCACCCACATCACTAATAATGACAAAGGCCGAGGGATCGATCTCCCGAACAATATCCTTCATCTTTGTTTCTTCCAATCGGGTAAAAACACAAAAGACTATGCGTCTTACTTCACCCGTAAAAGATCCTTCACCATTTAAAAAGGTTACACCACGACCTAGGCGCGATGAAATAGTATCAGCAATCTCATCATTATACTCACTAATAATGTAAATAGACTTCATATCATCAAAACCCTTAACTACAATATCAATGGTCTTAAAGGCGATATAATAGGTTAGCATGGAATATAAGGCGTTTTCTAATCCGTAGATAAAAGCTGCAACAGAGAAAATTATAACATTAAATATCATGATTATCTCGCCCACCGTAAAAGGTGTCTTTTTTTCGATGAGAATCGCTAAGGTTTCAGTTCCATCTAGAACTCCACCTGAGCGAATAACTAAGCCCACTCCAAAACCCAACATCAGACCGCCAAAGATAACTGCTAACAGTACATCATGGACAAAAGGTGTCATACTATGCAAATAACCTGTTGCTACTGACAAAATGCTAATTCCATAAAGCATACTTAAAGCAAAGGTTTTTCCAATCTGCTTGTAGCCTAAGAAAAAAAAAGGTAGATTTAATAAAAATAAAAAAACTCCTAAACTTACAGAGGTTAGGTGGGATAACATCATCGAAATCCCAGTGACTCCGCCGTCAATAATATGATTAGGAATCAACACACCTTCTAGGCCAAGGGCCATACTGGTTGACCCTAAGATGATCATGAATGCTCTTTTGACAAGATTTCTAGCTTTCACTTTTTTATGAATTTTTACGCTACCCAATTGACTTATTGCTGCCGCCTGATCCTCTCCCAATACGCATCACTCCAATTCTTACTATTATTTTTACCATTGTAAATACCTAAAAATTAATTTTATCTTTATCGTTGTTAGTATGCAATAGCCAGGTTTTAAGAAAGCCGGGCTCTCGCAATTTTTTTCTTTTTATATACCCTAGATATAAAATAAAAAGCAGAACCCTAAAATGAGTTCTGCATTTCAACCTAGATTCCTTTGTGAGAAAAGGGGACAGGTAACCTTGTCCCATAAAACATTACACTTCCGAGGGTCTATTGGAGGCAAAAACAAGGCTTACGATCAAGGTCAATAAGGCCGGGATAATCCAACCCAGACCTAAATCATAGAAAGGCAAATAACTTAGCAACTGCTTAATTACTCCTACATTAATTCCCATGCTTGATCCAAGATCATAAAGGGTATCTAAGGTGACAAAGAGTACAATAACCCCTACAGTATAGACATAGACCGCCCTTTTTCCTCTAAAGAAATTATGAAGAAGAGCCAGCATGATCAAGACAATGATGATAGGATATACGAATTCCAACAAAGGGACGGAAATTCTCAGAATATTGGCCAAACCCATGTTTGCTAAGACAAAGCTGACGAAAGTGGTAATGATGGCGA
Organism: Desulfitobacterium sp.; assembly: GCF_982384815.1. Classification (NCBI taxonomy): domain Bacteria; kingdom Bacillati; phylum Bacillota; class Clostridia; order Eubacteriales; family Desulfitobacteriaceae; genus Desulfitobacterium; species Desulfitobacterium sp. The sequence continues at coordinate 51,706 of NZ_CEVWNY010000005.1, forward strand.
TGAGGTTATAGCTCACCCGACCATTGGTCAAACGACTAAAGAACTCTCCGCAACTAGCCACTAAACCGATTGCAGTAGTAAGACAAGCTAAAGCCATGACGATCCCGATTATGGTTCTTCCTACTGATCCTAATAAGGATTCACTCAAGAAGATGAGCATCTGCCCATGATTATTGCCTGTAAATAGGGTCCCGGTAGTAGATCCGATATATGCCAGCCCAATATAGATAACACCCAGGCCTGTTGCCGCAATCATTCCCGAGATAATAGTGATTCGAGCAATTCGACCATTATCAGTAACACCTTTATCTTTGATACCTTTAACGATGATCATCCCGAAGATAACCGAAGCAATAGCATCCATAGTATTATAGCCTTCTAAAAAACCTTGTGAAAACGGACTGGTATAACTGCTTGCACCCACCCCTGCTAAAGGATTAGTTACACCTACATAAATGACAATTGCTAAGAAAATCAGCATCAAGGGAGTGAGTATTTTACCTACATTATCGAGAATTCTTGTTGGCTTTAAGACAAAAACTAAAGTAATCGCGAAAAAGAATATCGAGGTCACTAATAATGCCCATTGAGGGTTGAGTCCTTTGGTAACCGGAGCAATCGCGACCTCGTAGGTTGTAGCCGCAGTACGGGGAATAGCCAAAAGAGGACCGATACAAAGTACCGAGATGGTAGTAATAATCTTACTAAAAGTTGGATGAACCCGATTAGCCAGCAGTTCCAGATCCCCACCGGCTTTAGCTACCGCAGTAATCCCTAAAAATGGTAATCCTACTCCGGTTATGATAAAGCCCACCAAGGCCCAGAGGAGGTACTCTCCACTTTTCAAGCCTAACATAGGTGGAAAAATTAAGTTTCCAGCCCCAAAAAACATAGCTAAAAGGGCGAATCCGGTGGTCAAAATATCCTTATTGGAAAACTTCATTGCTTCGACTCCTTTTAATATTCTTGTATTTAATATATTTCTAGCTTTTTTAACAAACTATTATAGAATACCATCCGTCCTTAAGTTATGTCAATGTTTTACCGGACATAGAAAAGGCCCCTCATCACTATTCTTTAAGGATGAAGGGGCCTAAAATTATAACAAATTACTTAGATTATTTGTACCTAAACAGCCGGCCTTTAACTCACAAGATTTTCCCAAGACTTTTTCAATAAAAACCCTAACAATTTTTGGATCAAACTGTGTTCCCGCGTTCTTTTCCAATTCCGCTATCGCTACTTCTTCCGGCAATGCTTTGCGATAACTTCGCTCACTAATCATAGCGTCGTAGGAGTCGGCAATGGAGATAATTCTGGCTTGTAAGGGAATTTCTTCACCCTTTAAGGACTTAGGATACCCTCTGCCATCCCAGCGTTCATGATGAGCAAGAACATATTCGGCCATTTCCGACATTTCCTTAATAGTACTGAGTAAACGATAACCAATTTCGGGGTGACGCTTAATCTCTTCCCATTCATCATCGCGGAGCTTACCGGGCTTGTTCAAGATACTTTCACTGATAACAATTTTCCCAATATCATGAAGAAGGCCCACCGTCTTTAACTCTTCAATTTCATCATTGGAACACTCAAGTTCGATGGCAGTTCTCTTGCATAATTCTGAAACCCGATGGGAATGTTGCTCTTCCCGCTTGTTTTTCTCGTGGAGAGTCCTGATAATCGTATCAATGGTTTTACTTCTGGCGCTGGGCCGCTCCGACAGCTTGTTCTTGTACATGTAGTCTTCGGCTTTTTTTAGGATTTCTTGAATACCGGTATCGGGATTCACCATAGTTTCGTATCCAAAAGATACGGACAATTGAAATGCACCGATTTTTTCCTGCAATACCTGCTCTTTAATGCCTTTGATTATTCTTCTTGCCTCAAATTCACTGGTCTTGAGCATTAAAACTATAAACTCATCGCCGCCGATCCGTGCCACTATATCATTGGATCGGCAGCCATTGCGGATTACCTGGGCGACTTTACGAATCAATTCATCCCCATAAGCTTGACCAAAGGAATCGTTAACCAGTTTCAGGCCATTAACATCGGCCATCGTAATAGTAATAGGAAGATCTTGTTCTAGATTAAGCCGACTAAGCTCCCCCTCCAGAAATTTTCGATTATAAAGGCCGGTTAGCTGATCATGGTCACTAAGATAGCGAATCTCTTCCTGCTTTTCCTGAATGGCCAATAAGGTCAATTTATAGCGCTCTTTTTCTTGGGAAAGCTCCCCATTTTTTTGCTTAAGTTTATAATTGAGATGGACTGTGTAAATGGTTAAACCAATAAAATATAACAAAGTGATAGGGGCTAACTTGTTGGAAAAAGAAAAAACCTGAGCAACTTGAGCCACATAGGCAAAAGCATAGGCGAATATATCCATATAATTCTCCCTCATTTATGCTTGGATAGTTTTTACGGCTCTTGCCATAATCTAGAGAAGTGTTTAAATTATATGATTATTTTTGCTTATTTTCAATAGGGAGCATCAAGGTATATAAGCCAACAGAAAGTCCCTCCTCAATTTTGAACTGTTCGCAGATTAAGTTCTACATCCCCGATAGCAGTCTTTACTTTGGTCTTATAAATAGAGTATCCTTCCAAAGTTGAAAGAGCCTCTCCTTCAACAATTTTGGGGGGACGAATATCACAAGCTACTTGAACCTGTGACAATCCAGTCATCGCATTACCGCTGATAATATTGGCAATCTCCCCTAGAGCGGATTTGACAAATTCATCGATTTCATTGAACTCCATCCCACTCATCATCTTTACTATTTCCAAAGTGGTATCTTTGGGAAAACTATACATAACCTCCCCGGCAAGGTCACCGGTGATTTCTATGACAATATCCACATTATCCTTATGATCCAGGCTGCTTTCGACGCTTTGGGTTGAATCTGTAGCTACATCCAGATCTAATAAAAGCTTAAAAGTCTGACTGGCTGCATTAGAAAATGGGGTTAGAAGATCGGTGCTCATTAATTATCCTCCTTACTTCTAGCAAATTCAGCAATCTTTTGATCATCAGCAACCACATGGTTAATCAGCCAAGCCATTAACTTGCCGCCAAATTGCTGCATTAATTCTTCACGATAGCCTTCCTTTTCGTACCTCTCGGACAAGTCAACCACATAAGCAACCATATCCTTATGTATTTTCTGATGTTCTTTGAATTGGGGATAGCCGATTTTTGCCTGATAAGCCTCTTCATCGGCGAAATGAGTGACTACATAGCCTTTCATGAATTCCAGGGTTTCATTAACCTTCTCAACCTTTTCCTCCCAGGATTTATCAGAACGCAAAGTTTCCACAAAGGCTGTGACACGAGAAAACAGTTCCTCATGCTGGTTATCAATGAGAGGAACACCAATCCTATATTTATCCTTCCAGATCATTGCACTACTCCTTTCACTCTCCACGAAATTGTATTGTTATTTTTAAATAATTATATCACACGTAAAAAACCTATCAAAGGATAATTATTCTACGCAACGAAAAAGTCCCGATATCAATAACGATATCGGGTTCCATCTATCGGGTAATTAGGTATTATAACTTTTTAGTAGATCCGCAATTCTAAAATCTTATCTACCGTGTTGTATTTGGGGGGCTTAAAAATGTTTTTGATAGATATAACGGATTCGGGGATCTTTTAGCATTCTCAGCCGACTTAAATCCTCAGTGGACCCATCATCGATCAGCAGCACTTCTATGTTTTTAAAGGATTGGATCATCACACTGTCAATAGCTTCTAAAAGAAAAGATATGCGGTTATAGAAGGGGATAATAATACTGATCTTGTCTTTTGGCCTTTCTTGCTAGGGCTTCGGCATGTTTTTGGGCTGCGGTATACCTCGTATACTTACGCATAAATTCAGCAGTATTATGCAAAGTCCTTAGGCTATTTCAGCCCGTACGCACTCTTCATCCACTCCACAGTTCTAGGGATTCCCGTCTCCAAAAAAACCTGAGGCTCACAATTCAAGTCTCGTCGTGCTTTAGTAATATCAGGCTGCTTAATCTTCGTGGTAAACAGCTCTTCTTCTGTATAAGTGACCTTACTGTCATCTTTGCCCAAATATTGCAAGATTCGATCAGAAACGGACTTCATATCATGCATTTCGGTTCCGGCAATATTGTAAACTTCCCCGGCTTTAAAATTGAGGGTAATATTGGCTAAAGCCCGTGCACAATCTTCAATATAGAGAGCATTGCGCCGATGTCCCAAATAAATAGTATAAGGAAGATCATGAAGGGCTTTATAGGTGAAATTACAGATGGCACTGCGATAAGGAGTGTAGTATTCTCCGGGTCCATAGGTGTTGAAGATCCTGACCCGGACCACTTGATTCCCATGCATGGCTGTTTCATTAAGAATCTGCATCTCATTAACCCACTTCGTAATGGCATAGTCATTCATCTGTTTAATCTCCAGCTTATCCATCACCTCTTCAACCATTACCCCATCATAATCACCATATACTTCCGAACTGCTGGTAAAAACCATTTTAAAGCCATATTCTCGTTGTAAGCGCAGAATATTTTTTGTCCCTACCGCATTGGTCAGCCATAGATCTTCGTAATAATCCTCTCCATTCCAGCGGCCAAACTCCGCGGCTAAGTGGTAGACAAAGTCAAAGGTGTGTGTTTGAAAGATTTTCTGCAGTTGTCTAAATTTACCCACGTCACAGCGATAATAGTTATCTTCATGGCTATGTCCGAGATCACACACCCGAACTTCATGCCCCATATCCCTTAATTTTTCCACTAGATGTGTACCAACGACACCCTTGCCCCCAGTAACCAGGATTTTCATAATCGCCCCCCCCTATGGCAATATTAATTACGCAATTGGTCATACGATGTATCATATGAGGCACTCAGGAAATTAGCTACATAGTAAAGCTTACCCTTTTCAAAACCGCCAAGTTGTCGCAAAGTTGTTTTTACTAAATACTTATTAAATTTTAGGTTCCTAAGGGAAATTCTGCTATAATGGAACAAATACTAATAATAAATCAAGAAAGAAGGATAGTTACTATGCTGGATCGTGAAATTGCCACTTTGCTTAACGAACAAATTAATAAGGAGCTCTATTCGGCATATCTTTACTTAGATATCGCTAATTTTTATTCAGATAAAGGTCTTGAGGGCTTTGAAAACTGGTTTTATATCCAGGCCCAAGAAGAACGAGACCATGCAATGCTATTCCGTACTTATCTTTTGAATAATGATGATAAAGTCACCTTAGGTACTATTGCTGCTCCTGATCTGGAATACCTTGATTTCCAAGCTCCCCTAACTGCAACCCTGGACCATGAGCGGACGGTTACAGCATCCATTAATAATATATATGCTGTAGCTTATGGGAAAAAAGACTTTCGTACCATGCAGTTCTTAGATTGGTTTGTTAAAGAACAAGGAGAAGAAGAGAAAAACTCTACTGATCTTATTAGTAAATTCGAACTCTTTGGCCAAGATCCCAAAGGGCTATACATGCTTAACCAAGAACTTAGTACCCGGGTTTATACCGCACCTTCCCTCGTACTATAATTACTACGTGCGTTTTTTCTCGGCGGCATGTTCAGTGAGCGCAGCGGTGTGCTTTTACCTCGCAAAAATCCAGGGCACCTAAGGCGGAGGGCATACCCTATGACAAGAGTCAGCGCTAACCTGAAATAATCCTTCGCCCTGCTCAGGATGACATTCAGACCTCCCAAATACTATACGGTACGCAAAATAAGTGGGGTGTCCTAATACAGGATGGCCCACTTTTCATGTCCCGTCAAACTTCTTAGAAATAGGAAAGTATTTATCTAGAAAACCGGTAAATACTAAAATTAATATCCTGCTGGGGTTATGAACCAATCTTGAGAACGGATGATGGATTTGAAACTCAGAACCTTTATACTGATTTCCATATCATCGTTTGTGCTATTTGCTTTATCAATTAAATTTTCATCGGAACTCGATTATCCTATGAGTGAAGGGGCAGTTGCGGGTAAAAAAGTATGGCAAAAATATAATTGTGTAAGCTGCCATACCTTGTTTGGCAACGGCGGGTACACAGGAGGAGATCTCACTCATATTATGTCAACACGTAGTCCTGAGTACCTTATGGACTTTTTCAAGAATCCCCCGATAATTCCGCCCAATCGTGACATCACTCATACTGAATTATCTAAACTAGAAACTGAATCCCTTACAGCTTATTTTGAGTATATTGGCAACATTCCCACCTTAGGCTGGCCGCCAAAGCAAAAAGAACTTAAAGGTGGGGATTTCTATTGAAAGCTTTCCTGGGAAAACAAATTGCCCGTAGATACGTCCTTTATGCCGTATTCCTTTTTGGAGTTCAAGGAATCATTGCTTTGCTGGGGGCAACTTCTTTGGTTTTTCCCGATTTGCCTTCACCGGTTTCTTTCGAATACGGTCGCGCTGTACACCTTGCCTTGGCCACTTTTTGGCCGGTCATTGGCATGATGGGCATTGTCTATTATTATACTGTAGAAGAACTCAATGCCGATATCTATTCACCGCGGATAGCACGATGGCAATTTATAATCTTACTACTCTTTTCAGGAGGGCTATTGGGGAGTTTAGCCTTCGGCATTGGCAATGGCCGAGAATATCTCGACGGGCTGCCAATTTTTTATGTTGGAATTGCCCTGGGTATATTGCTTGGGGCTTATAACTTAGTCAGAACTCTATGGAAGTACAGAAAAAAACTAACACCTGCTACCGGAATCATGACTGTTGGTGTGGTATTTCTCTGTATATTGTTGATACCCAATGTCCTGAAAATCAATAACCCTGTTGCAGATGAAGCAGTAAAGTTTTGGGTTGTCCATCTCTGGGAAGAAATGGCCTTTGAACTAACAACCAGTGGTTTTATATCTTCTTTTTTTGTAGCGGCGGGAATAGCGGAAAAAAAGGCTATGGAAAAATGGCTCTATCTTGAAGCAAGTCTTTCCGTAATTGGCGGATTTTTCGGTACCGGGCATCACTATTTCTGGATTGGGTTTCCCTCGCTTTGGCTTCTGCTGGGATCCCTTGCCAGCGTTGTGCAAGCCTTACCAATCTTTCTTCTCGCCTATATGATATACAAAGGTTTTAAAAAGCATAAACCCTTTGACCTAAAAGAAAAACTTGCGGTTTGGTTGATTATAAGCAGCATCTTCCATCATCTTACCGGAGCTACTTTGCTGGGATTATTGATTACCATCCCCTGGATTAATCTGTATACTCATGGAACCTATATTACTTCAGGACATGCCCATCTAGCTTTATTTGGTACCATCGGTTTTTTGATCTTGGCCGGCGCATATGCAATTTTAAGTGAAAATGATACTTCCGGTAAAAAGACATACCGATATGGAGTATCGGGGGTACTCCTACTTAATCTTGGTCTGATCGGAATGAGCCTCTGTCTGATCATAGCTGGTTTTCTTCAAACTTACCTTTGGCGGGTTTTGGGCATTGATTTTATGGTGGTTAGCTCAATTATCAACCCCTTCTTGATCCTAAGAGTGCTAAGCGGGAGTATGTTTACTCTTGGTGTCGCTATTTTAGCTTTTACCATTATCATGACCTGGTGGAAAACCCGATAAGTATAATATTAGGTCATAACTTTCCATATTATGAATACAACATAATAACATAATTGCCCATTGAACGAGACTTCTTTCAGTGGGGGATTCGACTCCCACTGAAGGTTAGTCGAGTACATACCGAACTAACCCCATTCTAATAAAATTGGCAGTTACCCCGGTTTCCCTGTATAATATTAGGTATTGTTAGTGTTGGAGGAATTAATTTTATGCAAGAATTGATCATTCAGATCATGAACGATTACGGTTATTTAGGGATTACTTTGCTAATTGCGGTTGAGAATCTTTTCCCACCTATTCCTTCGGAAATAATCCTGACCTTCGGCGGATTTATGACCACCTACACAACAATGCGTATTTGGGGGGTTATATTGTTTGCCACCCTTGGTTCGGTGCTTGGGGCGATTATCCTCTACGGAATCGGACGCTGGTTTAGCCCGAGAAAACTGGAGCGCTGGCTGGACGGCAAATGGGGAAGAAGATTACACTTTAAAAAAGATGATGTGCGAAAAGCTGCTGCCTGGTTCGAAAGGCATGGTAGATCAACCGTTTTCTTTTGCCGGTTTGTCCCCATCGTCCGCAGTCTGATTTCCATACCTGCCGGTATTGCCAAGATGAATATGCTAAGTTTTCTCACTTTAACGACCATCGGGACTCTTATCTGGAATACTGTGTTAGTCTATTTAGGAGCCTTTGCCGGCAGCTCCTGGGAAACTATCTCCACCTATTTTGATACATACTCCAGTATTACTCTGTATGTTCTAATTATTATTGCGATCATTTGCGCAGCTGTATTCTTTAAAACCAGATTTCTGAAGAGGTAACAGGAATTACTTTGAGCCCAACTTCCACAGAGCCAAGTTCTCCATAATAGTTCAAAATTGATATTGACAACAAACTAAGAGGCTGGCTCAAATTGCTTTGCAACACGAGACAGCCTCAAATATGTTTTAAAATAGTTTAAAAATTAATATTTAACTTCTACTTTATGCTCGTAAGCTTTTTCTAAAGCTTCAATGAAACGTGAATGCACATCTTGAAGTGCCATTGTTGCACCAGTGGTGACATCTACGAGCATTTTCTTTTCTGCGTCGGAGAAATTAGCAGTAGCAGCTTTATCTGCATCAGTTAATTTTTCGGGATAAGCTAATTTGTAAGGTCTGCCGTTTTTGTCTGTATATTTCTTAAACCAATCTTTAACTTCGGTAACGGTCATGCCTTTGAAGAAGTCTTCATAGAATTTAATCTGCTCCCACCATTCCTTTTTGGAAACTGCTGCATTCTTCATGTTATAGGCATCGCCTTCTTCAATCTTGGTTTCCCAAACAAATCCATCTTTCTCAGCATTTTTATAAAGGGATTTGTCTTCTGCTTTAGGATCCATCCAGCCCGGGAACATGGTAGGTGTAACTTCCAGGACATCCCACTTAATATCTACGATCTTACCTTTGTCATCGAAAATTACGCTTGCAGTGGTGATGTTTAAGTTATCTTTATTTTCCCCTTTAGCAGTATTGTCACGATAGTTTGCTGACATACCTACACCTTGGAAAAGCTTCTTAGCAGCGGCTACTCCAGGGGCAGAAGGTGCAGGAGTTGTTGCTGCGGGAGCAGCAGCCTTAACGTTAACCTTTTGACCGGGATAGATTACGTTGATGTTCTTAATTTGGGGATTTAATTTTGCCAATTCGTCCACCGTTAAATTGTGCTTCTGGGCGATTTTCCAGAAAACATCGCCACTAACTACGGTGTAAGCAGGACCAGCAGCTTGTGCCGGAGCAGCTACTTTAGCAGGTGCAGCTGGTGCGGATGCAGCAGGCTTAGCAGGTGCAGCAGGTGCTTCCGCCGGTACTGATGCAGAAGTTGCTGTGTCTGTTTCAGCGAAGATTGGAAGTGCCACTGATGAAAGAACGAGTGATGCAGATAAAATAATTCCTAGGGTCTTTTTCATGATACTCCTCCTTAATATTTTTTCAGGATTCATCTTTTAGAGAATGAATCCAAAATTTACTCCTAAAAGACCTCACATAAATTCGACTGTATAGCCACTATTTTCCTCAAGCAACTTAAAACTTTCTTTTAAACCTTCTGTAACAATGATCCTTTTATCCGTTGTAATAAATACTGCTTCAATTCCATCAATTTTTCGTATAAGCTCTAGTCCTTTCTCCAGGCCTAGGATAAAAATTCCTGTGTCCAGAGCATCTGCATCAAGAGAAGAATCAGTAACCAGAGTAACGCTCATTAATTCGGGATTAGCGGGGTAACCTGTATGAGGATCAAGGATATGATGATAACGCTTACCTTCTTTGATGAAATACCGTTCCCCATCGCCGGCTGTAACAACCGCCTTATCCCTGACTTCCACACTGGCTAAAATTTGGTGTCCCTCAGCTGCTTCTTCTTTCCTGGGATCATAAATACCCACATTCCACGGGCTGCCATCGGGCTTACTTCCTAGGGTGACTACGTTACCGCCGAGATTAATAAAAGCAGATTTAATGCCTTTTTTCTTATAGATAACTATAACTTCGTCTCCGGCATATCCCTTGGCTATACCACCAAGATCAACCATTTGACCGGGACTTTTTAAATAAGCCGTGTTACCATCCATGACTAAATCTTTGTAGTTAACTAAGGGCAGCAAATTATGTATCTCTTCAGCCGAGGGAATCCTGGCCTGATCTGTACCTATTCCCCAGAGCTTTACCAGCGGACCGACTGTAATATCAAAGGCACCATTACTAAGCCGGGCTACTTGTTGTGCTTTATTAATTACTTCAATCGTTGTTGGATGCAACTCAACCGCCTTATTTCCCGCATTAAGGTTTAGATTGTAAATATCGCCTTCCGGGGCATTAAAGGTGAGTAGGCTCTCCAGTTCTCTTATTCTTATCATGCCCTCTTCAATAGCTTCTTGACCCTTGTCACCATAAACTCTTTGGGCAATAAACGTCCCCATAGCAAAGTCCTGATGATTAACTGCCTCTTCGTTAACCATACCGGCAACCACAGTTTCTTCGGTTTGGTTAGGAGCACTTTGATCCTGAGTTTGATCTTGGGTTTGGCTGACTGAGGTGCTTACACTACAAGCTGTAGTAAAACCAGATGCCATAATTAGAGTGATGACAAAAGCAACTCTAAATACCGGACATTTTTTGAAAAAAAAGTTCAAATCCTTTCAGCCCTGCTTTCTGCTTTACTATGTTTAGATACGGCGGAAAATCGATCTAATGTGGCGAATTTTGTCAAATGTCGTCCTAGTTCTTACTTTCATAATTTAGATTGTCGTAATCAAGTATTACCATAACAAGCATTGCTTTAACAAATTTTGCTTATGCAAATATTGCACTGACATGTAAAAATTAACACATGTTTATTACCAAGTCAATAGTGAAATTTCGACACGAAAAAAAGTCACACAAAAAGGGCGATACTCTCGCCCTTTCTTGCTTACGATAGTCAAATATCAAATCCACCGCTAAACGCATACCGCTACCTTAAGTTTTCGAGTATTTGCCTTTATAATCCGCAATTCCGTTAAAGAATTTCCTATGGAATACAATCATAATGATACCTACAATAATCAAAGCAAAGGAAAGTGCCTGGGATACCCGTAGGCCCGGGATAAGGTAAAGGCTATCAGTTCTTAGCCCCTCAATAAAAAAGCGCCCTAGGCCATAGCCGACAAAATATGTTGCCAGGAGCTGGCCACTAAATTTCACTCTTCTACGGAAGTAGATTAGAATAGCAAAGACACAAATATTCCACATGCTTTCATAGAAAAAAGTAGCTTGATGCCACTCCCCTAGCCTTTCTATAAACACGGCATAGGGGAAAAACTGTAGATTTGGGTTTGAAACAAGATTCCCAAAGGCTTCTTGGTTAATAAAGTTGCCCCACCTTCCGATTGCCTGACCTAAAATCAAGCTGGGAACGATTATATCTACCAGACGCAAAAGGGGGAAATTATTTAGTTTAGCAAAGATAGTGGCGGCGATGAATCCTCCGATTACGGCACCATAGATTGCTAGTCCCCCTTGCCAGATCGCAATTGCTCTTAAAGGATTATCCGCATATTGTTGCCACTCAAAAATCACGTAATATGCTCTGGCACCGATAATAGCCAAAGGTAACACCAACATTAAAAAGTCATAAATCAAATCACCTTTCAACCCTTGCCGCTCAGCCTCGCGACCGGCCAACCACACGCCGAGTATAATCGCAAAGGAAATAAAGACACCATACCAGGCAATGTTTAACCCCTCAATGCCGAAGAGGTTTTGAACAAGAAATCTATCTGCCATATCATTTCGCCTTTCTATAAGAACTCTTCTAATATTGTAACATAACCGAAATATTCCTCAAACATATTGAAAAAGATATGCGAAAATGCCGGTCAAGGTAAACAATCACCTTAACCGGCTTTCAATAAATCCGAATGGACAACACGCTCTCTCGTCAAGACAACCGATGTTTAAAATCCTCGTAACCAAACCTACGAATCATCTTAAAGCCTTCTTCCTCGTTGTAGAGGACAATATTGGGTAAATTAACACCGTTAAACATGTTGTTTTTAACCATAGTGTAATGAGCCATATCACAAAAAACCAGCTTATCCCCGGGTTTCAAAGGCTCAGGGAAAGAATAGTCACCGATCACATCACCGGCCAGGCAAGTATTACCGCCTAGGCGATAGGTATAAGGATACTCATCCGGCTGACCGGCATTGATAATAGCCGGTCGATAAGGCATCTCCAGAACATCAGGCATATGGCAGGCCGCCGACGCATCCAAAATAGCAATCTTCATACCATTATCAACAATATCAAGGACTTTAGAGACTAAGAAGCCTGTATTCAGAGCAACAGCTTCCCCAGGCTCCAAATAGATATCAACCCCATACTTCTCTTTCAAATAAAGAATACAGCGAACCAAAGTCTCAATATCATAATCAGGCCGGGTAATATGATGACCGCCGCCCATATTCAGCCACTTCATCTTTTTGATGTGTTCGCCAAACTTTTCTTCAACCACTTTAATGGTGCGTTCCAGTGTATCTGAATTCTGCTCGCACATGGTATGAAAGTGCAGTCCGTCAATTCCGTCAAGGTCCTGGGGCCTGAAATTAGCCAAGGTAACCCCCAATCTTGAATTCTGATAGCAGGGGTTATAGATGTCAGTAGCAATCTCAGAATATTCAGGGTTGACACGAATTCCACATTGAATTTTTCTAGGATGCTTTTTCACTTTATCCTTGAATTTACACCACTGATCAAAGGAATTAAAGACCATATGGTCGCAATAACCCAGTAGTTCATCTATTTCCTCATCGATATATGCCGGTGAATAGACATGAACTTCCTTACCCATTTCTGCAAAACCAAGCCTTGCCTCAAACAAGGAACTGGCCGCAATACCTTTAAGGTACTCCCCTATTAAAGGGAATACCGAATGCATAGAGAATCCTTTCAGGGCCAAAAGTATTTTGCAGCCTGTTCGATCCTGAACGGACTTAAGAATCTCTAAATTCCTCTTCAGGAGGTTTTCATCAACTACATAACTGGGAGTTGGTAATTCTTTTACATTCATTTAATTTATTCCTCATCAAGCAAAGTTGGTGCAAAATCCTCTTTCCACGGTAATCCGTATTTATTAAGAGCTTCCATAAAGGGATCCGGATCAAATTCTTCTATATTGTAGACGCCGGGTTTTTTCCAAACACCTTCCATGATTAACTTAGCCCCGATCATGGCCGGAACCCCGGTGGTATAGGAAATAGCCTGTGAACCTACTTCCGCATAACATTCTTGGTGGTCACAAATGTTGTAAACGTAGTAAGTTCTGGGTTTACCGTCTTTAATTCCCCGAATAATACAACCGATATTGGTTTTACCTTTAGTTCTGGGACCAAGAGATGCCGGATCAGGAAGGATCGCCTTTAAGAATTGTAAGGGGACAATCTCCTTACCTTCAAATTCGATTGGCTCAATGGATGTCATTCCGACATTTTGCAAGACCTTTAAGTGGTTAAGGTAATTGTCCGAGAAAGTCATCCAGAATCTGATCTGTTTGATTCCCCTAATATTTTGTGCTAAGGACTCAAGTTCCTCGTGATATAAGAGATAGATATTTTTAG
>NZ_CEVWNY010000006.1:0-63384 GCF_982384815.1 Desulfitobacterium sp.
TTGTGAGCTTATGAACGATGTGTTTACACCTATAGTATGTCTCACACTTCCGGAATTTAACCAAAACCCGGTGATTTTTTTAATATTTCTTGCAAATGTCCTAATGTGTTGCATTCAAACATTTGGCAATGGGGACGAAAAAGTTCAACTGTCTTGACTTCTTTCCATCTTTTTTCCGGTAAAGTATTCAGCCAGATGATCTCCCTTACTTTAGCCCTTGTCTTACCTAATAGAATTGCTGCCTTTTCACCCTCCAGGGTCTGAGCATCACTAAGGATGAAAAGAATCGACCGTCGGGTTAGGGAGTTCCCATGCTGTTCATGAAGCTCTTCTAGGGAAACAGCCAGGTTGGTCCCTCCACCAAATTCTTCTACAATATCTGCTATGGATAGGTTGACCATACCTTGAAGAGATTGGACCCCCCTGAGTTTGGAAGAAAAATCGATCAAATGATTAGCAAAGACATAGGTCTCAATCCCAGAGACTAAAGTTGTCAAACCATAAATAAACTGCAGGATAAACTCGGTGTACTTAACCATAGAGCCCGACAGATCACAGACCAGGACAAAGCGCGGTTTTCCCTGCCGCTTTTTACGATAAGATTTCTTTAACAATACCCCTCCATAGCGTAGATTCTCCCGCACAGTCCTTCGCATATCCAGACTGCCTCTTTTTCCCTGCCCCAAGCGGCGAGAGATCTGAGAAGCTAATCTTCGCGACAGCCGCCGCACCAGTTTGCTGACTTCCGGCCATTCCTCGGGGGGAATATCTTTTAAATCCTTCGTAAGATAGTGCATTTCCTTTTGCCGCATCGCCCGCTCAGCTTCGCTCAATAGACCTTCATGACCAGGAGGCGCTATCAAATCCTCCCCTAATTTCCTTCGCCAATATTCCAGAGAGCCATGAAACATGCGCTCCAGCAAAGGTTGGAAGGAGTGGTCCAGAGGGACCCCATTTCTGATGCCCTCCTCCGAACGCTCCAAAAACTTCTTCAGGCGCTCCTTTTCCTCCTCCGGAAGGCTCATATAGGTTGCCCGCTGTTCATCGGTTAAATTTAGTTCCTCACCTTGAAAACGCAGCTCTTCCCTAGTCTGGGCGACTCCCGTTTCCCAGCTTTTTACCTTTTCCTGAGCCTCTTTCCGCCATTGAGATTGAGCCTCCGGCGGAGCAAAAAATACCCGAAAAGCCTCTTCAAACCAAGGCAACTGTTTTTCGGACTTTACCAATGTGCTTTGCAATACTCCCTCGACCCGATACTTATCCTCTAACCCGATTAAAGCCAATCCTTCCAAGGCATCTTGGACCTCCGTAAAATTCACCGGGATGCCTCCCTGGCGCAAAAGACCAATGAATTCTAAAAGATGGCGATCCAGTTCACTCCGTGTCATTAAGGATCCCCCCTCAGATTCCTTTCGTCTCCCAAATCAGCCGTTCCGCACCCATTTCCCCATAGAACAGTTCCAGGTCCTCCTTGCTTTTGAGCAGCAGATTCAAGGTAGCATCCACCCAAGCCGGATCAAGCTCGGTTTTTCCCATGACCAATAAAGCCTTGGCCCAATCCATCGTCTCGGCAATCGAGGGTATTTTTTGCAAGGCCAATTTTTCTCGCAAAACGCTTACAGCCTTCGCCACTTGAAAAGCAAGCTTATCCGGTAAGTTCGGGTACTTGGAACGGAGAATCCGCACTTCCTTTTCCACCGTTGGAGGGTTGAGATAAAGGAAAATGCAGCGCCGTTTTAAGGCATCGGACAATTCCCGCTCCCCATTGGAAGTCAAGATAACCAAAGGCTTTTCCTTAGCTTTGACTGTTCCCATTTCCGGAATAGTCACCTGAAACTCTCCGAGGACCTCCAGCAGAAATGCCTCAAATTCCGCATCGGTCTTGTCAATCTCATCGATAAGCAGCACGGCAGGTTCTTCGCTGATCAGACCTTGTAGAAGCGGCCGGGGCAACAGGTAATCCGGCCCAAAAAGATCCTCCTCTTTAAGGTTTTCCTCCTTCAGCTGAATCCTGATTAACTGCCTTTGATAATTCCATTCATAAAGTGCCTTGTTTTCATCGAGACCTTCATAACATTGCAGACGAATCAAAGAAGCCGAAAATACCCGGCTAAGTGCCTTAGCAATCTCCGTCTTACCCACCCCCGGCGGTCCGGCAATTAAGATGGGTTTTTCCAATTGAGCAGCCAAATAAGCCGTTAAGGCAATGCGGTCCTCTTTTTCCGTAATATACCCCTCTTTTGTCAGGGACTTTTCAAAATCATCCAATGACATATCAAGTTTCACTATATTCCCCTCCTCTTACTGACCCTTCGCAATTCTTCTATTTCCTGCTTACGATTTACAACTATCATAACATGAGTTAAACCAATTGAAAATTCAGAAAGTTTCACAAAGAAAACCCGGCTTCGTTGAGCTTTAGCGAAAACGGAGCCGCTGGTTGCCCTTGTGCGCCGTGAAACTTATGCTTTTTGATTAGCCAAGAAAATAAATCCGTAAACCTCAAAGAAGCTTACGGACTATAAAGGTAATTTCTCACTTGCAAATCAGGTCAATATCTGAGGTTCATCCATCTCTTCAAACCCCACGGGTAAAATATCCACGATAGCATCCCCAATGATTTTCTGAACATCATTGATCATACGCGAAACGCGAAATTCCGCCTCAAGGTATTCTCTTGCTGCGGGGTTAAGGCTCAGTAAGCTGTACAAACGCTCCAGATCCTGCTGCTTATCCTCGGGGATCTCCAACTGAAAAAGATGGGCTTGTTGAATCTCAAGCTGCTTCATCTGGAAATCACACATTATTTTATATTGGCCTTCGTTAGCCTTAACCATTTCTTTGGCCCCAATAAAAGTCTGATACTCTTCCGACTCTTTAATTTGTTGTGCTAATTGCCGGGCTGTCTCAAAAACAGACATATCCCTAATCCCTCTCCTCTCTCCCATATCCACCATCTATTAAACTCACTATAATTCATAACTTTAGTTATTGTCCAGCATTACACTCCATAGGAAGGCTCCCGATAACCAGCTTTTCCAGCACTTCATAGGCTTCTAATCTACTATAGGCCAGAAGATCATCCCATTTCCCGCGCTCAAATTCCCAGGGAGAATATGAAGATACCCGACTGGCAAACCCGATAGGACGTCCACCACCAAACAATCTCTCTAATCTCCGGGCCGCAAGACTGACAGGACCATTAGGTCTGGCCGTGCAAAAAATCGGTTCTAAGCAAAGTGCCGGTTGGTCCTTATAGATAACCAGCAGACTTTTTTTATATAAAGGTTCCACCCTTACTTTTTCCCGTTGAATCTCCTCACGTAAAAGCACAGGTTCCGGAACCTCCTTGCCTCCATGCTTTTGCCAAAACTCCCTTTCACCAACGATGTGGATCGGGACCCTTAAGGCCAGCGCCCCCATTTGCCTGGCAAAGCGAGTCAGCATTTCGGCAAATTCTCGTTCTGCCGCATTCTTCACCGTTAGTCCCATCATCACTATCAAGCGTTCTGAGGAACTGATCAACAATTCCCCGGCTTCTTCCTCTTCTCCCATACGGACAATCTGATAGCCCGGCAACTGTTGTAAGGAGGTTTTAATCTTCTTGCCTCTCTCGATCAAAAACGCACCTAGTGCTTCCGCCCAATCAGCTAAACCTTCTTCATCCCAATCCCTTAAAGGATTTAGGGATAACTCCATCCAAGCCATGCCCTCGCCCCTTTGCCCTGTTCGAATCCTTCCCTAGTTTGGCTTAAGATCGGGATTTCTATCCGAACATTTTCAGAGCCGAAAGAGCATATTAGCCTGCAAAATTCTTTAATTCCTCCTTAAACCATTGATCAAGATCCTCCGGGAGACCGGGTAAATTCTCCAAAAAACAAATAATCCTCTCCCCCCAGAATGGATCATAGAGGCTGCCTAAGCCTACGCGCATTTCTTTAAGGACAACCTGAGGGTCCAGAGGTTTATTAGTATGGCGGCGAACCTCAATCCCCTTAGCGTAACTGTCAAAAACCCGAAGACCTCTCGCCAGTAAGGGTATTTCCGTCCCTTTAAGTCGATAGGGATAACCATTACCCCCAAAGCTTTCATGATGTGCTACTACCCCTTTGGCAATCCTCTCCCAGAAACGATTGCCTGTCTTTTGGTAATAATCAAGAATAATTTCTTCAGAACCTAGAGGATGCTCAATCATATAGCTCCACACATTAAGCAAAAGCTCCCGGTCAAGGTCCTTAAGCCGCCCTCCGGAAAAAAGAATTTCCCCGGGCCAACGGATTTTGGCAATATCATGTAAAAATCCCGTCGCCACAAACTCGTTGCGAGTTACCCAAGCTTGTTTGACAAACTGTTTTCCGATATCCACTTCCGCGAAAAGGCTCATCAGACAGCCTACCCGCAAACTATGATAATAACTGATATCATCTACCCAGGCCAAATCAGTTAAAAGCTGCCCTATTTCTTTAGCGTACATGCGTGATTTCCTTTCTTGAAAAATGGGGATAGTAAATAATATGTTTTTTCTCGCTGCTTAAACCCTACCAATTCTTTAATTCCCATATTTTTAAGCAACTGAACGGCAATATCCTGATCACGCCCCACATGTTCTGCCCGATGGGCATCTGACCCCAGGGTCAAGGGAATCCCTCGGCGCTGTATCTCTTGAATTATTTTATGTTCAGGATAATATTCGCCAACAGGCTTATATCTACCTGCCGTATTCAGCTCCATAACCAAACCATTTTTTTTAATTTTTGTTAAAGCACCGTCGGCTAATTCTAGGACATCTGTAAAAGGGCGCACCCCGAAAATTTTAACTAAATCAAAATGCCCTATTGTCGTAAAAAGGTTGCTGGCCGCAGCCATTTCCACCCAAGAAAAATACTCCTTATACATCTGATCCGCATCCCGCTCCCGGTGTCTCGGCTCTTCCTCGGGAAGGTCAAAAATCCAACCATTAAACTCATGAACCGAGCCAATCACAAAATCAAAGGGAAACTCTGTCAGTAGGGCTCTGATTTTTCCTTCTTCCTCTGGTCGATAATCCACCTCTAAGCCGATGGAAACCCGCAAATCCGGATATTCCTCCGCCACCTTACGAATTAAGGGTAAGTCCAAATCCTCATAATAATAGTCGTGATCGGCAAAGCCAATCTCCCGCAGCCCCATCCTTCCTGCCTGATCCAGAAACTCCCGGATATTTTCGGCAGTGGCCAAGCGATCCTCATGGCCTGTCAAGTGAACATGCATGTCCAGCATTCTCTTTAAACCCTCTCATCCAGTATTTTCTACATATTCTGAACCCCGGTCCTCACCACAAGATAAGGCTTCGTCTCCAGCTCCTCTTTACCCAGTACGGTCTCGGGAGAGGCTAAATCCTTAAAGAAGTTCCCATATAACTTTACATCGCGCTTACCGACAATTTTTCCCTTTTGAATCCGTAGACTTTGGGGAGCACTTAAAGAATAGTCACCGGATACACTGTTTTGAGTATGCATCCCTAAGACGGAGAGTATCAGGATTCCATCCTCGATACCTGCCAACAGTTCCTCCCAAGGCTTCTCCTGCCGCGACCGGAGATCTAGTCCGGAAGTACCAAGAGAAATCCCCGTCGGCGGTGCTCCCCAAGCCTTAGCATCTTTCATCCGCAAAATAGGTGTCTGCAATTCACCATTCTTCACCAAAACCGTCTTTTGAGCCGGAACCCCTTCAGCACTAAGAAGGTAAGATCCCCACTCAAAGGGACGTAAGGGGTCGGCTACAAGGGTTAGGTCCTCAGCAAAAATTCGTTTATTATTCTTAAAATCTTCAATCTTAAAGGCACTTTGTCCTTCCAAGACAGTTTGACCGATAAAGTTGGGGAAAACAAACTGACCGAGGAGATCTCTTGTGACGCCGGGGGAAAATACAACAACTGTAGTGGAATCGACTTCCGCAGCAGTACTTTGGAGAGCTTCGTAATAAGCCAAGGTCCGCCTCCATAAACTTTGCCACTCGTCCTCACGAATCAAACGCCGCTTAGCAAAGCCGGCACCCACTAAACTATCAAAAGAGAAGGAAAGAGCATATTGAGATTGCTGATAACTGACCGCTAACCCTTTCGAATTGCGAACATGGCGATAACCCCAGCCCGCTTGAATGCCGGCGTTCAAATTGATTCCAGATGGTTTATCTTTTAAAAGCTTAGCCAGTTGGTCAAAAAGAATTTCATCCTCTCCGGCGAAAATCTTTTCAATATGGCGGTCTTCAACAGCCACCAGTGGCAAAGGCTGGGGCTCGGGAATATCCGCTCCTGCGGGGTCCCCATAAGAAGCCTGACGCCACTCAGTCAATTGCTCCTGCCAATACCCTTCATCCCCTTGAACAGAAGGCGCTTGAACTTGGGCCTGGGTCAAACGGCCATCCTCCCAAATAATATAGATCTCCCCATCTTCACCTTGCCGATAACTTGGAGGGGTATAAACACTCCCAGGAGAATTTTCTTTTATTCCTAAGGATATTGTCATAGCTTCCTGAACCAGTATCCGCCAATCGCGAATCCTCAGCTCCTCCCCTAAGGGAGCTGCCTGTGCCTTGTGGAGGAATTTTTCAAGCTGAACAACCAGTTTCATTCTTACACTCCTCCTAAACTTACATTTTCATCCCGATCGAGAAGGAGGTAACGGTGACTCCCGCCACTGGAAGGAACAGATTGTCCCCCTTTACCACAAGTCCCGATTGCATCATAACAACCTCCGCCAATGCCCATACGTATAGCCTGTAAAGCGGAGAGAATTTTGCCACTAAAAATACTGGGCCGGTAAATCGCTAAATTAGGATCTGCCACATCAATAATCCCATCACACTGAAAAACAAAATCCCCGGTTTTAGGGTTAACCTGACCACCACGGTAGCCTAATAAAAGGAGATGCTTTTCCCCTTCTTGCAGTTCACCGGCATTTTTAAGGACTTCTCTTAACCGGGAAACCTCCTCCATTAAGCCGGGAGAATCAGGCAAGGGTAGTTCATGATCAACCGTTAAGCGAATATTGGTCATCCTTGGCAGTGGCACATAACCATAGCTTTCCGCTCTGCCTGCTCCGGAGACAGGCATCCCCGCCTCCCGAGCGGAGAAAATATCCCCTAATCCTGCTTGCAGCACACCATCTTTAACGATCTCGACGGTTTCCCGCACTAAGCCGTTAGCTGAATAAGGCTGGAACGCCCAATCCCCGACCAAAGGTCCATCAATGATATGGACTCCGGAACGGGCCACTTGAAGCCCTTGCTTGAGCTTGCCCTCTTTACCTAATACCGACTCCTTCATATGATCTGATTCCACGGCATGGCCAAAGGCCTCATGGGCTAAGCCTTTAGCAAGTCCATAATCGATGATCAAGGGGTAATGCCCGCTAGGCAAGGGAGGGGCCACACAAACTTTCTTTGCAAATTCAGCCCGTTCCACAGCCCTTCTCTCCAGTTCCCCATCCTCCTTTTCCCTAAGGAGCAGACTCACATCCACACCACTGCGCTGAACCAAAGCATTTTTAGCCCGGCCTTCTGCCCTGACTGTTCCATGATGCATCAGCACTGCCCGGGGAACTACATAGGTAACCAAGGTTCCATCGGTACGCCCGATACACCACTGATCTTCTACTTGACGATAGCTGGTTTGCCAGGAATTTTCCGAATTACGCTTGAGCAAGCGTTCATGCAAATCCAAAACCTCTTCTTGCAATTCCGCCAGGGAAAAATGGGTAAATGCCAATTGAGCCGGATTACTTCCTATAGCCTGTAAAGGAGGAGCCTTGAAGATTTCACGGTTTAATTCGGCACCAAGCTGGGCATTGCGCCGGGCTAAGGTTATGGCACGCTTTACCGCCTCCCGTCCAGCCTCCACAGTTAACATATTTACCGAAGCAAATCCTGAAACCCCGGACCGAGTAAAGGCCTGAGCTCCGATACCACTTTCCCAGGCCGTAGAGACCCTCTCAAAGCATCCATTATTCAGCCTTAAGCTCCATTCCCGTTTAGACTGGGCCCGGATAATAATATAACTTCCCTCTGTTTTCAGGGAACTTTGTTCTTTCAATATTTCTTCAACAATGCATGCCATTTGATTTCCTTCCACGGCTTTCCTCCATGATAAAGTTTCTTGCTAGTAAGTTTACCTTAATATACCACTATCCACAAGCTAATAAAATCTTGTAAGAGTAATACTACCCAACCCGGCTCTAAATTCTTTCCCTAAAAATTTAACGTAAATTTTTACGCCCTGAGTGTATAAGAAATTTTTCCCGGGAAACACTTTAACTAGTCTCACGTTTTCCAATTTTTTATCCCCACTCCTCTCTTTTACTTCACTTGCGGCATTTCGTCGCAAGCTTTTTTATTTAATTAACCGAGCAAGGAATCTTGCCGAAGAATTTTTTAGAATGGTCAAAAAAGGGACTGGTGTTAATGAACCAAAACTCATTAACACCGGTCCCTTTTTGCTTAAAAGCGCATTTTATTGGCAGCTCTGCTATTCCTTTAAAACCTTTACCATCAGCTTTCGTTCTTCGGCAAACCCAAGTTCCTGATAAAGCTTTAGAGCACTAATATTATGAGTGCTTACTGCCAAGCCCAGGTATAAGATACCTTGATCTTGACAATATTTTTCCGCCGCATTCATTAAATTTCTACCTATTCCATGGTTACGATACTCTTGTTTAACGGCGATATCCATGACCCAGGCTTGATGTAGACCCGTTAACTCTTCCACAGCACTAGGATAAAGAACTAAAAAGCCTACCGGCTTTCCCTGTTCGGCTTCGGCAATAAAAACCTTAGAATCGGTTTGCCTAATCCATGTCCAAAAATTCTTTAACGTTTTAAGTCGGTATTTCATAGTCTCTTCCATGGGCTGTTGGCGCCATGGTGAAATATTAACGGGAATAACCTCCTTAGCCAATTCGAACATAAAGGGCCAATCCTGCACGGTTCCCTGGCGGATGAGCATACCATCACCTCTCGGGATAATTTACGCATCCCCTCACCAACTTGCGCCTGTTCTGTGGATAAAAATTACCCATATACTTTTATTGTGCGATGAATAAAAATCCGATTAACTAATAGAAAGGAGAGGCCTTATTTGACCATCCTCCTTGCCGTAACTTTGGGGCTGGTTTTCCTTCTCTATGGTATGCATATTCTGCGTTTTGGCTTGCAAGCTTTCGCCGGCGAAACTTTCCGCAACCTTCTCTATTATATGACCGCAACACCGTGGCGTGGTTTTTGGAGCGGAACCCTTTCCACTGCCCTTCTCCAATCCAGCACTGCTCTCACGGTAATGACCGTCTCCTTTGTCGATTCCGGTCTTATTCCCTTCGAAAATGCTTTGGGACTGATTCTAGGAAGTAATATTGGCACCACCATAACCACCCAGCTTCTCGCTCTCCCTCTGGAACCCCTGATCCCCTATGCCCTTCTCGTCGGTGCCTTAGGTTATCTTTTCATCGCTAACCGCTGGCGTTATCTTGCCCTCTCTTGCTTAGGGCTAGGTATGCTTTTTCTTGCTCTCGGACTCTTGGAAAACGGTATGGCGCCCTTAGCCGAGCTGGAGTGGGTTCAAAGTGCACTCCAGCGGCTGGGGGATCATCATTTTCAAGGAATAATTGCCGGGACCCTGCTTTCGGGAGTCCTTCATTCCTCAGCAGCTACCACCGGCATCGTAATGGTCCTGGCCGCCGATGGCTGGATAACCCTTCCCACCGCTATAGCCTTCGTCTTTGGGGCCAATATCGGCACCTGCTTTACCGCTGTGATCGCCTCTTTGGCAACAAGCCGTGCCGCTCAACGAGTAGCAATTTTTCATGTACTCCTAAACCTTTTCGGAGCCATATTATTCTACCCCTTGCTTACCCCCCTTGCCCTTTTCTTAGAGTGGCTTGGAGGCCCCATCGCTCTTCAAGTGGCTAATGCTCACACTCTCTTTAATGTCATTTCTTCTCTTGCCGCCATGCCCTTATTGCCCTGGGCAACCCGGCTTTTAAAAAAACTACGCTGAAACAGGGGGACAGGTACATTGTTTCAAGCTTGAAACAATGTACCTGTCCCCCTGTTTCACTTTAGTCCGTATTTGTCTGCGAGGAAATCACAAATCCCTTTAGCATCATCTAAATCAAAGCAGGGTACGCCCATATCGAATTGGACATCGCTGGCAATGGCAATTAATTGCTCCGGCTTAGACAAAAGCTCCTCATGGACCGCGGAACGAAAGACCTCGATCCGTGGCTGATTACCATGCTTATATCCCTCAGTGAAAATCAAATCCACCTCGGGTATACGTTCCAATACTTCTTCAAGAGTTTTCTCCTCTTTAACTTTTTCAAGAACGGCCATTTGCTGCCGGGAAGATATGGCGACTACATCAGCTCCCGCTTGGCCAAAACGCCAAGTATCCTTACCGGGTTTGTCCATCTCAAAGCCGTGAACATCATGCTTTACCGCCGCCACTCGCCACCCCCGGCTTTTAGCCTCCGTGATCAGCTTCACTAGAAGGGTAGTCTTCCCGGAATTAGAGCGCTGACCAACAATGGAAACTACCGGAATACTCATCTAGTCCTCCTCCCAAGCGGATATCCAGCGGCCTTGGAGCAGTTCTCCTTTTTTAACCGGGCCGTGTCCCCCTGGTACATCCACCAGCAAATGACTTCCCTGCATGGAGCGGATAACACCTGAGCCTTGGGCATAACCGGGGTCTGCCCAGATCTCTCCATTTCGAAAGACTGCCCTAGCTCTTAGGAACCTTCTTTGCTTCCCGGACTTGCCGAAATCCCCGTCCATATAGACTGGAAAAGTACGCTCTTGAGATCTTCGCCCCTTGAGCTTCCGCAAAACCGGCCGTACTAGGAGTTCAAAGTTGACCACCGCCGCTGCTGGATTTCCGGATAAGGAAAAATAAAGTCGGTCTTCTTTAATTCCGACAGCGACAGGAGTACCGGGCTTAAAGTTTACCTTCCAGAAAAGCATCTCACAGCCTACTCCCGCTAAGGCATCCCGGATGAGGTCATATTCACCTACAGAAGCTCCCCCGGTAGTTACTATAAGATCCATATCCTCAAGTGATTTCAGGGCGGCGATGGTCTCCGCCAAATCATCTCCCACAAAAGGAGCTACTTTAACCTCACAGCCGGCCTCCAGTAACAGCCCTTTGATAGTATAAGTATTACTGTTATAGATTTTTCCGGGCGGCAGAGGACTTCCCACATCCCGAAGCTCCGACCCCGTGGACAAGACACCCACTTTCGGCCGGCTATATACCTCGACCTCCCCTATCCCCAACGTGGCCAGTAAACCTACTGCTGCAGGAGAGAGTAATTCACCTGCTTTTAATACCACTTCACCCTCAAGGGTTTCTTCCCCTTTGCTTACGATATTAGCCTGGGGCTTAACAGGCAGATTAATTTGAACTTGGTTACCGGACCGTTCCGTGTCCTCTTGTCTTACCACACAATTCGCCCCTGGGGGAATCGGCGCACCCGTAAAAATTCTTGCACATTCCCCAGGTTTAATTTCTCTTTCCGACCAAGTGCCTGCCGGAATCTCACTGACAATCTCTAAAATTAAGGGAGCCCTATCCCCATCTTGCGCAATATAAGCATAACCATCCAAGGGTGAACGATCAAAAGGCGGCATATCGATGGCTGATTGTACCTCCTTAGCCAACACCCTGCTAAAAGCTTCTGTTAAGGGTACAGTTTCCGTACCGAGAGGCTTTGCCCGTTTCAAAACTATATCTAATGCTCGTTCCAGTGAAATCATAGTTTCCATATTACACCTCCCACCTTAAACGTTCCACCTGAATTTTTCCATGCTCTCGGTAGACCTCTAAGGATTTGTAAGGTTCTTCAATAGAGATTATTTCTTTATCCGCAACTAAAATAACGTTGGCATGGCAAAATCCTACTTTTAAGCGCTTGGTTCCGGGAAACTGAACTGTTGTGGCACTTACTCCGGACCCGCCTAATTCTTTAATCTCCACTTTGCCGCCGGAAATAATTTTGCCCCCCCGGCAGACCCCCTCAATGCGAAGATCACCACTCGCCTGAATATAAGAATTAAAGGCACCTTTTCGACAAAGAAAATTTCCCGCACATTCTATGGTAGCGCCTTGTACATAGTCCACATAACATTCCAATTTTTCCGGAACTTCCAAGGTTATATTGGCAAGCACTTGTACAAATGTCTTGCTGACCTTTTCCAGAAGGGGCAGGGCTTGAGGACTAAGAGGCCCCAGCCCTACGACAAGGCTCTTGACTGTAAGGGCCAATAGAAGCAAATCCCGAGTAATCAACTCATCCTTAGTTGACAACAAAAATTTCTCAAAATCCACCGCCTGCTTAGGCAAATCCGGAAACCTGCGTTCGATGATAAGTTTAAGACATTGACCCTGCTTTAGGTTTTTGGCTTGAGGTGAATAGGTAAACTCTTCGGCGATCATCAAACAAGCAGTTAAATTATCACTAAGAGTTTGAAGGTCATGTATTAGTTTTGAGCGGATAACAAAGCGTTCCCCTACTACCAAATTAGCCGCCATAACATTGCGGTAGACAGATAATCCCTTCTCTGCCCTAATCTCAGCACGAAATACGGACCCCCGAACCTCAACTTTTCCCGCAGAGAAGATATGTAACCCGTCGTGAACATCGCCGGAGATAAACACATCCCCGGGAAACTCGATGCTCCCTACAGCCAAATCCAAATCCTGATTAAGTGTATAAGCAGGCTCAACTCCGAAGGAAAATTCATCCAGCCTAAGCGGGGTCCCGGCAACGGTAGCAATGACTTGGCAACCGTCTTCTGATAAACTAACATTTTTCTTAAGTTTAAATTGGAAATCCTTGGGCTTAGGTGCAGGGATCTCTTGACCATTCACATTTTTTCCTGCCACTCCCGGTACTCCGGGAATTTTCCGGGCTAAAGGCTGACCTTCCTCAATCAGCTTTAATTTTGAAGCAAAATAGTCAACTCGCGCATCTTCGGAGATCTTTGGTTTGGTTTCTTCTGTTAAGTCGATAAGCTGGGCAGGAATAGGTAAAGTCGGCGGGGTTCCTTGAGCAATCACCACTTCATCCGACCCATTTACAGCATAAATATTCTCCCAAGCCGTCGGTAGAACCCCATGGACAACCCCATTGACTATAAGGTCAGCTTGTAACTTTTTCTTATCCCAGTATTCACCTCTTGCTTCGGCATCCTGCCAGATCACAACCTCCTCTAGGCGGATAGTAATGTCCCCAGGAATCATTTCAGGCAGAATATAGAGTCCCGGCTTATGGTGAATTACCTTAGCAACTGCCGTTAGGCCCTGGTCCCGAATTTCAAGGCTCCAGGTAAGCTCTCCCGGAGAATGGTGCGGGAAAAACTCAAGTATTTCGCCCGGATCTAACTTAAAGGCTTTTTCCTGAATTTGTCCCTTTTCATAAAGCATACCTGCTTGAGGATAAGGCACAAAGAATTTTACCGAGTCTGCTAATTTAATAATGTACTTATTTTCTTCCGGCTTCCAGAAAGCAGTGCTGATATTCGGTGGAATACTATCAATCATACCCCAACACCTCACTCTTCACTCCTGTATCGTTCCATTTTTCATTCTTTCTTCCGGTTTCCGGATAATTCGGCGGACACTCCGCCGGCTTTATCCCTTGGCCTTTCCGGTATTACCTCTCCAGGTTCATGAACAGATTTACCACCGTCTTTTATATCTTCTTGGTCCTGGCCCCTTTGTCCTTCTTGACTCCCTTTGCCAGGGTTATTATTGATATCCTTACCATTTTCTATCGGTTCTTCATTTTCTTTTACACCGTCACGCGGAACATTCCCATCAGGGTTACCATCCCGATAATCAGAAGACTCCCGCCCGTTGGGATCTTTGGGACTCCCGGGAACCTGGGGCAAGGATGTTTCCTTTCTGGGTTCAATGGGTTCAAGCAAATCAATTTCCGATTCTCCAATAACTTTATCCGTAGTGATACCACGGAGCAGGTTCTTTACTACTTCCTTGGCCTTATCCGGATCAACTTCCCAATAACTAATACCTTTAATATCTCTAAACCAACCCGGCAAGGTCTGCGTATAAATCTCCAAATCTTTAAACCTTACTGCAGTCTTGCTTATTTTCAACATATTACCCAGCTCAAGATTCGTATTGACTGCCTCTTTTAACTGGGGAACTAACCAGGGAAGCTTGGGCAAGGTACTTAGCTTAAGCATTTCCTCGGCAGCAGCCTTAAGTACCACCTGCTGGCGAGCAGTTCTAGATATATCCGCCAAGGCATCATTGCGATACCGCGCATATTGCAAAGCCTTTGAACCGTCAAGCTTTTGCAATCCTTTTTTCAGATCGATAACCCCATCCTTTTTATCCCCGGTTTCAAAATACATATCCTTTTCCACATCAACAGTGATTCCGCCTAAGGTATCAATAATATCCTTAAAACCGTCGAAATTTGTTTGGATATAACCGGCAATGGGCAATCCTGTTAGATCGGACACTACATCAACAAGATTATCTAAATCCGTCAGGGGAACTACACTATTGATTTTGATATCTTTATGCCCGGGTATGGAAACCCGTGTATCCCGCGGTATCGATAACAAACTTATGCGAGCATTCTTGGGGTCTACCGTTGCTAAAATTATTGTATCGGTGTTAAATTTTATTTCACCAGGCCGCTGATCAGCGCCGATTAAGAGAACACTGATGCGGTTTTTCAATTCCTCTTCGGTTAATGATCCACTCAGGGAATCAGGGTTAGTTTTCGTATCGGACATAATAATGTCACTAAACCCCAGGACCAAACCACCAACTAAAAGAAAAACAGCAATTATAGCAAGGGATACTTTTTTAAGCACAATATCACTTCCGTAACATTATAAGATATATATATTATACCTTCTATTCGCCAATATTGGACGGTTTTTTCCTCAACTAACCGACCTAATTATCCTTAATCAGCCCGCAGGCTTTTTAGGATTTCGACACCTCATCTGGCCTATTATAGGCATAGCGTTAATACAGGAGGTAGAAACGAAAATCATGGAGCAATTAACTAATCAATCCCGCCCAAATCAAGGAGAGGTCCACCTTTTTGATCCAAAGAAATCACGTAAGAAAAGCGTTCAACATTGTATTTTTTGTGAGACAACCTTTCCTTTGCAAAACTTTAAGGGAAAAGCAGTTTGCACTGCTTGCTTAGAAAATATTACCGGTTTATTTTCTGAGGCTTATCTACCATTATGACATAATATTAACTTTTAGAAAAGATGATCGAAACCATAAGGAAAAAGGAAGTCAAGCGACTTCCTTTTTTGGTTAAAACTTAAAATGTTGTTTAAGAGTTTGCAAGGCACGTTCCTTGAGAATAACTTTCCCGTGTTCTTCTAAAAACAATTTTGCTACATCCACAAGTTCCCCATATTCGTCAAATAATGCCTCAGCCACTTGCTTCTTCTTGCCGGAACCAAGATGGCTTACGACAAGATAATACTCTCCTTCAAATTGAAAAAGACTGGAGCGAACACGAGCAAAATCAGGAATACGTTTTACACCTGAGAGGACATCCTCAATATCGGCAAAGGCATAAACCCATTCCATTACTTTCGAACGGCTCGTGCGCTTGGTTTCCTTTTCTTTGGTGATGGTCTCTGTAGCATCTTCTTGCTTAATCACAGTAATCACAAATTCCTCATTTGAAGATGCAGTTGCTTGTATCCAAAAGGGTTGATCAAGGTTGAACTCCACTTCTTCCCTTGCCTGTGAGATTAGTTCCCAAAATAATTGCTCACTTCTTTGTGAACGTTGAAAAAGATCGGCCATAGTAATATCTCTGTCGGCAAGTTCGGCAAAGGAGATGAAGATGCGGATTGTATTTTCGTTGACTTTTTGAATACGCATTACCCCCCACCTCTCCTTCCTAATCTTATCAATAGTTTATTTCTTATGATATCATATTACAACACTTCTGTGTTGGCAAATGATGTGAATTTTTTGTTCTATTTTACAATATGTTCCTTTGGGCAGTTGGTCTACTTCAATCAGGATAAAGGAAACTTACTTCAGGTGGTAATTAGATTATACTTCCTTGACCCCAAACCAACTCTTTCCCCATGCTCCAATTGAACCGACCAATCGACTTGCGGATGAATTACTCGGAACTTATCCTCTTCATGGTGCCTTTCACCAAGCACTGAGTGAGGGTTCCCATGGGCTTGATTGACCAGATCAACTGCGGCCTGATCAATGGCAACGGGGTCCTTAGATGCCAAAATACCGATATCCTGCACAATGGGAATGTCATTCCAATTCACACAATCACACAATGGAGAAACATTATTGACGAAGGTTATAAAACCTGTCTTACCTTCCTTCCCTTTGAGGGCTCCCACGGTATATTCCACAATCTTCTCCTGGATCACATCAGGAGTGGTCTTCCAGTTCACAGCAATTGCTTTAAAGGAGCAAGTTACCGTACACTCCCCACAACCGATACACAGACTCTCATCGATCCGGGCCTTTTCTTCAACCGTAATCGCTGAAGCCGGGCACCAGTTCCGGCATTTGCCACAGCCCGTGCATCGCTCCCGATTAATGTTGGGAAGGAGATCCGAGTGCTGCTGCTGCTTGCCGGCCCGGCTACCCAGACCCATTCCCACGTTCTTAAGCGCCCCACCAAAACCTGTGGCCTCATGACCTTTAAAATGAGATATGGCGATTAAAGCATCGGCGTGAACCGCTGCGCTGCCAATCTTAACCGCTTGAAAATGCTTTAGATTCACCGGTACAGATACATAGTCTTTCCCATTAAGCCCATCGGCAATCACCAAGGGGGCCCCGACTACGGAATAATCAAAACCATTTTCGATAGCCGTTTCCAAGTGGTCAACAGCATTAGAACGGGATCCTACATAAAGGGTATTAGCATCTGTTAAAAATGGACGCCCACCGGTTTTTTTGATCTGGTCCACCACACGTCGAACAAATTGTGGCCGCACATAGGCAAGATTGCCCCGTTCACCAAAATGAAGCTTGAGAGCAACCAGATCATTCTTCTCGATCCCCTTAAGAATACCTGAGCGATTAACAAGCTGCTCTAATTTCTTCAAAAGATTTTGGCCATTACTTATTTTCATACTGGTGAAGTAAACATCTGACATCAGTTTTTCTCTCCCTTATTTGCTATGCTTTTAGTCCCGTTTTCCCGGTCTGTACTATCCTTTTCCGTACTCGGTGGAAGAAGCTCACAATAATAAATTTCCAGGCGGTGAGGTAGGTAGCTTAAATTTACTCTTTGACCGGTATTTAATTCATAGTAAGTAAAATGATCAAGGAGAAGTGTCTCTGTCCCTGACTCCCAGCGAATTTCCACCTGATAAGGATGCAGATCATTCGAGGTTATACTTTTCCCGATGATCTCTCCTTGTACTTGAATAGGTCTAGCAAACCAATCCGGCTCCACCTCACGAAAAATCAGCAGATAAGCAGAAAAAACTACTAACCACCCCAACCCACGCAGAGCAAGCAGTAATTTATCGGTAAGCTTAATCCCTTTTTGCACTTTTGTATAAACCTTCCAAATAGAGAGAGTTATAATGAAAAGCCCAAGCATTATTATCCCTAGGGTTTCAATCCAAGTCGCTTTCCATAGATACTGGTAATACTCGACCATATATACCCCCGTGGCAGAAAGTTCTTCTGTTAGAATGATTATAAATATTTTTGTAAGCAAGGTCAAACAAATACTTGCATTTTCACAAGAAAACCGACCATATTCATGATCGGCTCTTTACAAAATGCACACTGATTGATCTCAATATGTTAGTTTATGACTATTGAACTCCTTCTAATCCTCTAATAAGTACCTTGTCGATAAAAATATCAACCAAAAAGGGATCAAACTGGGTTCCGGCATTTTTCCTTAATTCTTCGATGGCTTTACGCTTGGATAAAGGTTTGCGATAACTGCGGGAGCTGGTCATGGCATCATAGGAATCCGCAATTGAGATTATCCTTGTTAGTAAGGGTATATCTCCTCCTTTTAACCCTCTTGGGTACCCCTTACCATCCCAACGTTCATGATGAGATAGAATTAATTCAGCAGTCTTTTCCATATTGTTAAAGCTGCAGAGAATGTTAAAGCCACTTCCTGGATGGCGTTTAATCTCTATCCACTCCTCTTCACTGAGTTTTTCTGGTTTATTGATTATTATAGGGTCTATGGAAGCCTTACCGATGTCGTGGAGTAAAGCAGCTTTCTCTAATTCCAATACTTCTCCTTCACTTAGTTCCAACACTTGCCCCATTCTATGACATAAGTTGGATACTCGCTTTGAATGGCGCTTAAGACAAGAATTTTTAGTTAAATAACGGCTAAAAATCCACTGAGTTGATTGCCATTCTTCTCTCAATTCAATCCACTCTGCTTTCATCCTACTCCTCCCCCTCTGATAATTTTGGGAAGAATTTGCTCACTTATCTCTTTAAAACTTTAATTGGTGCTCCCAAAACTATTATATGTGAACGTAATGACATTTACAATTCATTATGTGTACAAAATCGCAACAAATATTGTCGAAGCATGTAAATAAATAAAGCTTCAGGTCTCATTTTTCATAGACCTGAAGCTATATTAGACTTGAGTCTCGAATTTTCCCAGTGCCGACATTATTTTTTTGACATAATTCTGAGTCTCTTTATAAGGGGGTATGCCATTATACTTATCAACGGCCCCGGGGCCTGCATTATAACCGGCCAGGGCCAAGGCAATGTTGCCATTGAAACGCGCCATTAAATCTTTAAGAAAACGAGTTCCCCCGTCCAAATTCTGGGCAGGATCAAAGGGGTCCTCCACCCCATAAGTTTTTGCGGTGCCGGGCATAAGCTGCATTAAACCCATAGCACCTGCCGAGGAAACTGCTTTAGGGTTAAAGTTTGACTCAGCAATAACCACCTGGCGGATTAAATTCGTATCCATTCCATAGCGCTCTCCAACCTCGGCAATAAGCTGTTCTATCTCCGGCTGATCTACTCGAAAAATGGTATCTCCCGAAGAATTAAGTGAATTTATATGATAATAGTCGGAAAAAGTCCCATAAGGTTTTGTGGTTGAAACCGCGGATTGCTGACCAATACCGGCAAGACCCGACAATAGACTCTCCGACAGCAAAGAATTCCCCGAAGATAATAGATTACTTGATAATAGCATGCCCGCTAGGAATTGAGTATTATCCGCAGCCACAGCTGAGCCGGAACCTGATCCATCCTCTCCGGATAAAGCCGCTTGCAGCAAGGCAGCAAAAATTAGTGCTTGGGACCCATCATTAATTCCTTTATCGGTTTTATTCGGGTCCTGCCAAGCCTGATTCATATTTTGAAGCTGGTAAAGTAGCATTAACTCTGCTGCATTCACCGGATACGCTCCCTCCAATCAAACTAAGTTAGTAATTCCCTGAAGTTCTTCTTTACCAAGGATATTATCGGGAATCAAAACCATAATAATTCGATCCGGAAGATTTACAATTCCCCCAATAAAGGGAGCAGTCACCAGAGGTGGTGGTGGAGCAATATCTTCCAGGACCCGTACTTCTCTAACTTGATCAACTGCGAATCCTACTAAATTTCCATTAACCTCCGTGATTAGGGCAAAATCCTCTGCGGAAAACTTCTCTTCAGCTCCCGAATTATGTTTTCTCTCTACGCCAAAGCGAACATGCAAATCAATTAAAGGAATTGCCGACCCGCGCAGATTGATCAGACCCTTGACATATCCCGGTGCCTTAGGGATAGGACGAATATCTCCTAATCGCGTAATTTCCCGGACAATTTCGATAGGCATCCCATATTCTTCTTGACCTAACTCAAAAATAACAACCTGGTTCCCCATGAAGCCACTTCCTTAACTTAAAATTACTTAGACAATTTTGCCGATCTCATTGACAGCTTTTTCTAAGGTTGAGTCATGGGTTTGGATGACCTTCTGATTTGCTTCATAAGCTCTCATCACTGAAATCATCTTAACCATCTGGCCCGCTAAATCCACATTTGAGCCCTCTAAGGAGCCCTGGCGAATCCCCGCATTACCATCGAACTCTTGCGGAGGCTGATTAGTAGCATAAAGGGACTGTCCCTCCCGAATCAGCCCTCCTTCGGGAATTTGAACTACTCTTAAACGGTCGATATACTCTCCCCCGTCGGTGATCACACCGTTAGCATCTACTTGGAAGTCCTTGCTTAGAGGCCCGATAGCCCCCCCTTCCCCGAGAACCGGGTAGCCTTCCGTTGTTTGAAGCATTCCTTGAGAATTCAGCTGGAATTGGCCATTGCGAGTGTACCGTTCTCCGTTGGGGGTAGTCACCACGAAATAGGCCTCTGAGGTCAAGGCAAGATCCGTGGGAATGTCGGTGGTCTGGATAACCCCCTGAATATTTAACCGGCTGACCTGGTCCACTACGACCCCGGTTCCCATGCCGCCAATCAAGGTGTTGCCGGGAATTTCATTTTCCGTGCTTGTTCTCATCATCAGCAGTTCCGGGAAAGCTTTATTGCTTGACTCTTCTGCTTTATACCCCGGAGTTCGGAGATTGGCAACATTATCTGCAATAACCTCACTTTGAGTTTGGGCAGCAAGCATGCCGGATGCCCCTGTATAAAGACCTTTGATCATATTGGTCACCTTCATATTTTTTATAGCATCTCATGAACCTTCACCTTGCTTAAGATGACAACGGCATATTGGGTGTCATCCCGGGCATACGCGAAGGATCCTATATTTTAAATTACTTTTGGGTTATCACTGTACGAAGATGGGCCAGCTGTGCCGAAATGGCCCGGGTAACTGAGTTATAATAAATTACGTTTTCCACCGCATTAACCATTTCCCGATCGATATCGACGTTATTGCCATCGTTCCGGTAGGCAGTGCTTTGATCTTCAACGACCCCATTAGCATTCAAACCCGATTTTTGGATATGTCTCTCGGATGTTAGCTTAAGAGGCAGTTCTCCTTCCACTTGCCCCAGGGCTTGGCCAAGCGCCACCTTAAAATCTACATCCGAACGTTTAAAGTCGGGGGTATCCACATTGGCAATGTTGTTAGAGAGGACCTTATGCCTTAAACTCGCAGCGTCCAAACCCTTTTCTAATACATTGATAATTGGCATATTCAACCAATCAGACATTTAACTTACCTCCTTAAGGAGTTTGCCATACTCCACATCTGATCCCCATTGGTAATCATCCGGGCATTCATCTGGTAAGCTCTTTGCACTTGAATAAGTTCAGTCATAGCCGAAGCCAGATCCACATTGGATTGTTCTAAGGATTGTGTTCTCAGGGTTCCTAAGCTTCGCTCTTGAACCTGACTCCCCGGTGTACCGATCAATTCATCTCCGGTAACCCCAGGAACGTTGGGGGAGAGATAAAGGTTTTGCCCACCCTTCACTAATCCCCCAGGATTAGCGAAGGAAACCAGGTTGATTTGCCCCAGGGTTTGATGGTTTTCCTCAATTGTCCCGCTTAAAGTCCCCTCAGTGCTGATTTGGACATTTTCCGCCCCTTCCGGAATCACAAAAGCTGCTGCTAAAATATCCCCGTTCCAGTCCACCGGGCGACCCAGCTCATCCACTTCAATTGGACCCGCCGAGTAGAAGGCTTCACCTTCCGGATCTTCGGTAACGATCTGTCCAAAAACCCTTTCTTCTTCATCAATAAAACCTGTGATCCTACCGGTTTCATCAACGTATAGATCCATAGCATCGGCAGGGATACGCACTTCAAGGATATATCCATCCGAATTAACCAGCCTGCCTTGAGCATCGGGCTGGAAGTTTCCGACCCGGGTATACCCGCTTTCCCCGTTGGTCGTGCGCACCGGGAAAAAACCTTCCCCATCTATAGCTAGGTCGAGAGGGTTCCCGGTATTGATATAGGTTCCCGGACGGAAATCCGTGCTGATAGAGGGATAGATGGCCCCCGCCCCAACACTAATGCCTTCCCCTATGGGTTGCCCCTTAAACCCCCGCTCCGCAGGCCGCAACTCGGAAGCCAAAGCCTCCGCAAAATCCACTCTTTGAGCTTTGTAGCCGGGAGTGTTCACATTAGCGATATTATTGCCTAGAGTATCTAAGGCTACCTGCTGAGCTCTAACCCCGGTCGCAGCCGTATTAAGAATCCGCAAGTATATTACCTCCCTTCACCTTGTCATGCTGAGCGGAAGCGAAGTATCTTGACCCCGCATCATGCCGCTGTAAGACAAAGCCTAAAGGGACTTAGGCATAAGCTATTACCTTATGCCCAAGTCCTTATTATTCAGATTATCCGCGTTTTAAATCAATAAGCTCTTGCAGCAGGGAGTCGGAAACAGTGATAACCCGGGAATTTGCTTGGAATCCACGCTGGGTAACGATCATATCCGTGAACTCCTGCGAAAGGTCGACGTTGGACATTTCTACGGAATTGGGGATAATATTTCCCCGTCCCGCTGTTCCGGCAGCACCGATGTCCGCTATACCGGAGTTGTTGGTAGCCGCATAGAAATTGTTACCTAAGTTCTGCAAGCCCGCATCATTGGCAAAGTTAGCAACAGCCAGCTGACCGATGCGACGGGACGCAGATCCTTTGCCATTGCTGTATATCCCGGTAATAATACCGTTGCCATCGATAGTGACTTCATCTAATTTTGCCTTGAGTCTCCCATCTACACCGGTAATATCAACACCGGTAGCCGGCGGAGCCTTATCCAAAGTTATTGTTCCAGTTTTTGGATCGAAGTCTCCTGTTGATAGAGTTAGTGCAGCACCGACTAAATCCGGATTCTCATAGACATAAACGCTTCCCTTTTTTACGAAATCCCCCGGCGTAAGTGTAAGCTTTTTATAGTCAATGTTGGTAATCTCAACAACGGGAGGCGTCCCGGTACCTTTTGGAGGAGAAGTAAAGGTTATTTTTCCCGTCGTGGGATCAAGCGTTCCACCGGCGGGAACCGTTGCCGAAGCACCGATTAATGACGGATTGACATATTCATAGTTGCTCCCGTTCTGCACAAAATCTCCGAGATTAATCTTAATTATTCCCCCCTCAGGTTCAGGAGGGTATGAGCCTATATTGAACCTTAAGGGTGTCAAAGGTGTGCTTCCCCATTCGAGAACCTCCCTGTCATTAGCTCCCCACATTTGTCCCAGAACGAAAGCCCCTGTCCCCGGATCGGTGAGGAAGCCATTTTCATCCTGAGAGAAAGCACCGGCCCGGCCATAAACGATCTGTCCGGCATTTCTAAAGACAAAGAATCCCCTTCCTTGGATCATGGCATCCGTACTTTTGCCTGTGTTCTGTGAGCTTCCGGGGGTCATGATCTGGTCGATGGAACTCACCATGGAACCTAAGCCGATCTGGGCGGGGTTGGTTCCCCCTTGATTCGCTGAGGGAGAGCCGGCACCCTTCATGGTTTGGCTCAGCATGGTGGAGAAGGTAACACGGCTGCGTTTAAAGCCGGTGGTATTGACATTAGAGATGTTATTACCTACGACATCCATTTTTATTTGGTGGTTTTTCAAACCTGAGATGGCTGAATACAAAGAACGTAGCATTGAACTACTCCTCCATTTCCTTTATTTAACGCTTTAATAGTCATTTTCCAATCGGTTTCCTATATCGGAATCGCAGACTATTTCGCCCCCTCAGAGTTCACAGGATCCTTGGAAGTATCACCCTCTTCATCCTCAGGTACAGGATCTGGGTCTGTTGGATCTGGGTCTGTTGGATCCGGCTCCTTGGGTTCAGTGACGAAGATAATTTCGCTCACGTCAACAGCGGCGGTACTGCCATCCTCCAGTCGCAGTACCAGCTGAGGATTGCCCGCACCCCATTGCACGGATTCGGCGATTCCTGTTACGATTTTGGGGTTACCATCTTTACCCACTGTCAGTCCTTCCACCTGCTTACCGATCAGAGCGGCTCCTTGACTGAGCAAAGAACTCTGAAACAAGGCCCCCATAGCATCGCTCAGGTTTTCCATGCCCTTGGCCATATTATTCATTTGCTCCAGCGAACTGAACTGAGCCATTTGTGCAATCATATCCTTGTTATCCATGGGCGCAAGAGGATCCTGATTGGTTAGTTCGGCGACCAACAGCTTTAGAAAATCATCCTTACCCAGAACCTCTTTCGTAGCGTTGGAGACTGCATTACTTTGCTTGGAATTTGAAGTATGAGATGTATAGTTTTTATAATCCGAATTAACTGTATTCCCCATAGTTACCCCCTAGGCCTTGATATTAACCCGATTAGCACCTGGGATCACTTCATCATTGCTCAATATTTGCTCAAGCTCTTTACTACCAAGTGTCTCTAAAGCGTCATCCCCGCTCTCCTGAGAGCCGCCTGAACCTTCCCGGCCCTGATGCCCCTGGGCACCTTCTTTTTGCTCTCCCAAGCCCATCTCCATTTGTCCGCATTGGATGCCTAACTGAGTCAGATTGTCTCTGAGTTCAGACAGATTCTGCTGGAGGATCTGTCCCGTTCCCCCATCCGTAGCCACCATGCGCAGATGAACTTGTCCCTCATCCCAGCTCATGGAGATACTAATCGCTCCTAAATGGGCAGGATGCAATTGGATGGTCAGTTCGCGAAGTTGGGGGCGGGCCAGATAGGCCTTGTCAAAGATGTCCCGGGCCACTTGGGTCCAGATGGGCTGATCACTCTTGTCGGTAACTTTCCCTTGGACTTGAGCGATATCTTTGGCTTGATTGGTTATACCTGCTGCAACATCCGTTAAGACAGATTTAGTCCTTTTATTTGCTTCTATAGGCTGTTCATTGTCCTGAAGCCTTTTGGCAGCCGTCTCTT
Organism: Desulfitobacterium sp.; assembly: GCF_982384815.1. Classification (NCBI taxonomy): domain Bacteria; kingdom Bacillati; phylum Bacillota; class Clostridia; order Eubacteriales; family Desulfitobacteriaceae; genus Desulfitobacterium; species Desulfitobacterium sp. The sequence goes on from NZ_CEVWNY010000006.1 coordinate 24,863, forward strand.
TTAAAGGAGCCAGACCGCCTTCTGCCGGCTTTTCTTCCGGTGCGCCATGGGTTAATGAAGTGCTTATTGCTGCCTTTTGTTTTAGGAGCGTAGTATCCTCGGAGTTCTCCTGATTCAAGCTGAGCATCTCTGCGCTTTTCCCCGCTCCTTCAAATCCCTGAACTGCCCTCTGCCTAACCTGATTCTGATCTGATTCTGTCCCATGGTCACCAGGCTTCGACTTACCTAGTAAGGCTGCCGGCAATGTACCTTGATTAGCCTCAGCAAAACTATTCGCCGCTGTCTTGACAGAATCAGCCGGTGCTGTATCTGCCTTAGCCGGATCAGCTACTGCACCTGGTGCTTGCGCTTCATCATCCATGGAGATAAATAAACCACTGTTATAGCGTTGAACAGCGAGTTCTGATTTCTGTTGGGCTAAAGGATTAGGATTAGCCTCAGCCTGATTTTGCTGCTTAAGCCTTATTTCCCCTGACATTTCTTTAAGTAAATTGGATATCACATTCTTATATAAATCCAATTCCGACTGGGGGGAAGTCCTCCCCTGAGGCTGTTCTGTCATCCCTGACAGCTGTACATCCTCTAATATGCCTGGAGAGCTTGATGGGGGGATCTGAACTTGCATTGTATCCAAGGGGGTCTTGCTTCGCATTCTATCCAGTTGGGTCATGAGAATCTCCAGTTGTTGGGAGTTGATTCCCTGTTCCCCTTGCCCTTGTAAACCTCGCGCAATACCCTCTCGAAAACTTTCGTTTCCTTGAAGTATTCCCATAAGTCCTTGTAACCCATCTAAACTCAATAAGGCGTAACGTCCGGAATTGGCCTCCTTGCCTGCCGGTTCATTACTCTGAATACCAGAGTCTTGCCCTTGTCCAGCCTGGTTGAGCCAGCCGCCCAAGATTGCTGCAAACATTGCTGCCGCGGAATCGGGGCTTGGCTGAGAACTTTCCAGGAAGGAAAATCCATCTTCAATTCCTTTAATGGATCTTCCGCCGGATAGAGCATTGATTCCAATCATGGCATCACCTCCGCATATGAATCTAAATAGGTTATCGTAAAAAATATCTTTAAACTTAAGTAATTCTTACTTTAAACCCGAAATAAGGGACCTAAGTCCTAACAACCAAAGAAAAGATCCCATACTACATTCAGGATAACATCTATCAGTGAATCAAGTGACCTGTCTCCGCTATTCACAGAACCTATCACGGCGCACAAGAGCAACCTTTTTGAAACAAGGAACCTGTCCCCCCGTTTCAAAAGAGGTTTTTCTTTTGGCGGCTAAGGCGGCCCCTTAGGCGCAGGATGGCCTGGGAATGAAGCTGGGAGATTCTTGATTCGGATAGCTTCATAATTGCGGCAATTTCTTTGAGGGTTAGTTCTTCCTGATAATATAAAGCGACAACAAGCTTCTCCTTCTCGGGAAGCTTATCGATGGCATCGGCCAAGATCTTTTTTTGATCATCTTGTTCCACTTCTTGAAAGGCATCTTGGGCTAAAGGGTCTGGTAACTGGGTCTTAGGAGAATAGGCCTCCCCTTCCTCCCCTGCCGCCACTTCATCCAGCGAGGTCAGAGTCAACATTTGTCCTTGATGAATAGCAGCCTCCAGATCCTGTAAATCCATCTGTAAAAAGACCGCAACCTCTTCATTGCGGGCAGGACGACCCTGTTGGGCCTCCACTTCTGCAAAAGCCTCTTGAATCCGTTTGATTTTCTGCCGTGCCGAATGAGGAACCCAATCCATGGTCCTCAGTCCATCGATCATGGCCCCGCGTATGCGTAAGGTGGCATAGGTCTCGAACTTTGCCCCACGGCCGGGGTCAAAACGCTCCAGCGCATCAAGCAGCCCAAAGACACCATATCCAATCAGATCATCTTCTTCAACATGTTGAGGTAAAGAAATAGCCAACCGACCAGAGATACGCTTGACCAGCGGCAAATACTTTTCAATTTGCTCCACTCTCCAAGTTCCTCGATTGACCGCCTCATAAGGATTCGACATCAAGTTGGCTCCCCCCTTATTCACCCCAACCCATCCTTCTCACGATTTCAGCCTGCTTTTCAGCGCTGGGCAAACCTTCAGCAAATTCCTGGTTCAATTGTCCGGCCCTTGCCGAAAGGTTGACCTGTCCATTTTTTGTATATCCGGCTTGTCCAAGGGACGTTCCCGAATACACTCCCTCACCGGGATCTCCCCCTGCTAAATCTTCGCTATCTTCATGTCCTACGGCAATATCCAATAGAGCACCAATACCCTGTTCACTATGGACACCGGTTTTCTCAAAAATCATGATGCTAACCATGGAGATAATATAAATCAGGGAAAAGCCAATGATGGCACTTATGACTATACGTAGAAAACCTTCGCCGGCGTAGAAGCTGATTAGTGCGAGAATTATCGAAACGAAAAGTGCCAAGCGCCATGCCCAAATCCGTATTGTGTCCATTGCTTAAATCACCTTTTCACCATGGTTAATGGTTCGAACCTTAAGGTCCCCTGTTCCCACATCAAAATGAATGGTTCGTCCAAAACTCCCCCCTACATCGGATACGAGTAGAGGAATTGACAGGCGTTTTAATTCCTGGATCACAGCCTCGGCATTGCGGTCTCCAATCTTAAGAACAGGGGGTTTCCCCGGAAAGGAAAACATCTGGGCACCTCCGGCCATTTTGGCACGCAAGCGTGACTTTGATGCCCCCAAACGGAGAATTTCCGCTAATAATACCTCCATCGCGGTATCAGCGTATTTGGCGGGATTACCCCCATTAGCACTTCCGGCAGTAGGCAGCATAATATGCGCCATCCCTCCGACTTTTTGAATCGGGTCATGGATACAAATACCAATACATGAACCTAAACCTGCGGTCATTAGAATATTGGGGGCCTTTGTCGCCTTTAAATCGGCCATTCCAACACTAATCACATTGCTCATACTCCCAAAGCTCCCAATAATTTTCTTAATGATCCCTCATCGGGTAAAAAAACGAACTTACCTTCGATTTGCGGTATCCCTGAAAGCTGGGTGTTGATGAAAAGTACTGTATCTTCGAGTATCCCGTCTTCGAGAAGAATCGCATCGAAAATTGCCCCAACCATATCTACGGCCAAAGCCGGTACCGATGGCTGCAAAGGAATTCCGGAAAATTCGGTAATGGCGATAATAAAAGAGCTTACCATAATATTTCCTACTTCTTTGAGTGCTGATTGAGCCATCTCATTTTCAAAAAGATTGAAAGAATCCTCCGAGCCAAAGAGGGCTTGTACCAATATTTCAGCACTTGCCAGGGGGAAGAAAAACACAGCCTTTCCCGGAGCATCTCCTTCGACTTTAACGTAAATAACAGCTTGAGGAACCTCCAAATGGCCGATGACCAAAGGAGCCTGATCAAACTCAATTGCCCTTACCTCGGGTATGGACATTTCGATCCGGCGATTAAGTAAAGTGGATAGAGCCGTAGCCGCATGTCCGGAACCGATATTGCCAATCTCACGCAAAGCACTTAATTGCATTTGGTTGATTTCCATCTTAGACCAATCCTTTCTTGCGCAAGTCTCTTTGTATATCAAAAACACATCTTATGATGCGATCCCGATCACGTTCAGAAATCTGGTAAAAGTTAACGGAAACAGAGAAATATTTGCTATCTTCGATCGGTTCACAACGACAGACTCGCCCCGGTGTACCTAGGGTCCCGGATGGCAATTCAAGGTATGCATAAAGAATAGTCCCTTTGTCCAGTTTTTCCCGTGCTTGAAAACGCATTCCGCCGCCGCTTAAGTCCAGCATATTTCCTTTTTGTACATTGCCCAGTCCGGTTTTCTCGACAACTTGATAGGTTATAGGGTAGAAAGCGGCCACCCTTACATAATTCCTTCTTTGAACTCGCTTGATATTCTCCGGTGACTTCAAAACAAATATAGAAATAGGTACCGCAATCCGCTGAATAACCCTAGAGGTGAAAGTATATGAAGCCACTTCATCCCAAAAGGTGACCTCCACCGGTGTACCCTCATGTAAAGGAATAATCATCCCCTGATTATGAGGAGCATAAACAGAAATTCTAGATTTACCCACTTCATCCACATGGGTTTTGTAATTCCCTTCATACTCTCCTTCCGGAACGAGTAACTCGACGGCTATTCCCGGAACTAGTTTGTCAAGGTATTGCACTGGCTTCACCTCCTATGCAAAGTTAAGCAAACATGCCTCATTCATTCTCGGTGTTCTTCCAATTAGTCATTATATATACATAGTACACCTTATCACCTCAAAAAGATCCTTCAGTCGCTACTTCGTTACTCCCTCAGGATGACATAACGCTTTGGAGTGTGTCATCCTGAGCGATGCGAAGTATCTTGACCCCAAATTGATCCGTCCCTTAAAAAGCTCGTAAAAGTTTAGCCAAAAAACCGCGGATTCCACCCGCTTGCTTGGGTGGACTAAGATATAACCCGGACACGGAACCGGCGATCCATTGAATACATTGATAAGCAGAGCTTTGCGGATATGAAACCCCAACCGGTTCCTGACGCATAATTGCTTTTCCCACAGACATATCCTCATACACCCATCCCAATAGATTCAAGTGAACTTTTAAAAACCGTTCCGCAGCACTTTCCAAGCGTTCATAGGTATCACGGGCATCGGACTCCTTCTGAACCCGATTGACCACCACATTAACAGCTAAGGAATCTTTGACACTTTGCAAGGCCTTCAGTAACCCATAAGCATCAGTCAAAGCCGTAGGCTCCGGAGTGGTAATCAAGATAATATCATCGGCCGCTTTTAAAAAATTCAATACCGTATGACCAAGTCCTGCCCCCGTATCGATAATAATAATATCCGCCAAGGATTCCAGGCGTCCTAAGTTCCTGATAACTTCCTCCAACCGATATCTTTCAATATTAGCCAGATCCTGAACTCCTGATCCCCCCGGCAGGATTCCTATCCCCTTGGGCCCATGAATGAGAACCTCTTCGATTTCCTTCTCGCCGTTCAGAAGATGCTCTAGGGTAAAGCGTGGCGCAATGCCGCAGGCGATATCGAGATTGGCAAGCCCCAAATCACCGTCCAAAAGAATAACTCGATAGCCCAAGTCGATTAATGCCAGGCCTAAATTCACGCTGAAGTTGGTTTTTCCTACTCCACCCTTACCACTGGTTACGGCAAACACCCGCAGACTCTGTTGAGAGATTGGCTTTTGAAGAGAGGCGATGCGTCTTAACACTCTTGCCTGATCATTCACGGATATCTCCCTCCCCCAGAATATAACGTGTCAAACGCTCTGGGGTCGCAACCTCTATATCGTCCGGAACATTTTGCCCATTTGTAATATATGCTACCGGCAGTTCGGTTCTTTCCAGGAGATTTAGAATTGTGCCCCCGCACATAGTTTCATCCATTTTTGTAAAGATGAGATGAGTAGTCAAGGCCTCAAAACGCTCATAAATCTTCGCCATATCCGAAGATTGGGTTGCCGCACTCATGACTAACAAGGTTAAATCCGGTTGAGCCTTCTCCAAAAAAGCTTTTAGCTCCGACATATGCAGCTCATGATGGGGACTACGACCTGCCGTATCAATAAAAATAAGTTCTTTATCCTCATGCCGTTGGATAGCTTCACGAAGCCCCGAAGGTGTCATAACTACGTCCACAGGCACCCCGATGATTTCGCCAAATGTTTTTAACTGCTCAACTGCAGCTACCCGATAAGTATCGGCAGTGATTAAGGCCACCCGCCGTTTATCGACAATACTAAAGCCGGCGGCAAGTTTCCCGATGGTGGTGGTTTTCCCAACACCTGTGGGCCCAATCAATGCTACAATCCGCGGTTTACGCACTCCCGGCTGGATGGCAGCAGTATTAGAACAGATCTGCCGAATACTCTCTTTAAGGGAAGACCGTACCCGCCGGTCCTCTCCCCAATCTTCCTCCCGGACGTTTTGCTGGATGAAGCGGATCAGTCTTTTTACCAGCTTCGGACTAACACCTCGCTCCTTAAGCAAGTCGGCCCATTTTTGCAGCGGCACAGGCCAAATACTCTGCTCCCCATCAAGAATCTCCATCTGGCGGTTCATATTTTCCAGTAGTTTGCGCATAGACTGTAGCTCAGCTTCCAAAACTACGGTTTCTAAAGGTTGACGCATATTTTTCTCTACCCCGGATTCTCTTGCCCCAAAATTTGCTTCCGGAGAAAATTCCCTATCTCCATATTCCATAAGATTTTCCGCTGCCGCTTCCCTTGGGGTTTGGCTTTCTTTTTGGATTGAGTAAGGATTGGCGGGGTAAATTGGCTTTACCGGGGCTTGCTTTTTAACGACAGGCTCTTCCTCAATAGCAGCCATAACCTCTACCCTTGATTTTCCAAAAAGGCCTAGAAAACCTCCTTCTTTAAACTGCCGGGTCTGCAGAATCACAGCATCGGAACCCAGTTCCCGTTTCACCTTGCCCATGGTTTCGGCAACAGTATTGCCAACATAACGTTTAACTCGCATTTGCAGTCATCACCATCCCTACGGCCTGAACTTGTACACCATGAACAAGTTCGTTATACGATAACACTATTAGCTGAGGTAACTGCCTTTCCGTTACCCGTTTTAAGTTAATCCTTACTACCGGGGCACATACCAGGATTGGATTGAACCCCTTGAGAACCATCTTCTCCATTTCCCGGGCCAAGGACTGCATAAGTTCTTGTAAAACTCGCGGGTCAAGAGTCATATAACTACCAAAGTCCGACGGCTGAACACTATCCAAGATCTGCTGCTCCAGCTTCGGCTCTAAGGTAAGCACCGGCAATTGCTTATTCATGCCCAACAATGGCTGAACAATTTGCCGGGCTAAGGCCTGTCGAACATACTCCGTCAAACGGTCAAGATCCTTAGTGGTTCCCGCATAATCCGCCAAAGTCTCCAGGATGGTCACCATATCCCGTATGGAAACCCGCTCCCTCAGCAAATTGGAAAGAATCTTTTGGATCTGCCCCAAATTGAGATGCTCCATGGCATCATCCACGGCAGCGGGAGCCTGCTCCCGGGCATGGTCAAGAAGGGTCTTCACATCTTGACGGCTTAAGATTTCCCAGGCATTGCTCTTAATAACTTCGGTAAGATGAGTTGCCAACACCGTGGGAGCGTCAACAACTGTTCCTCCGTTCATTTCCACCTCTTCCCGATATATGGCATTAATCCACTTGGCATCTAAGCCGAAGGCGGGCTCTTTGGTGGGGATCCCCGGAATATTATCATCCCCTAAACCGCTGCTCATAGCTAAATAATGATCTGCCAAAATCTCTCCCCCGGCAACCTCTGCCCCCCGGATTTTTATGGAATATTGATTGGGCTGAAGATTCATATTATCCCTTACCCGAATAACCGGTACGATAAAGCCCAATTCGCCGGCGACCTGGCGCCGAATTAAAACGATACGATCTAAAAGGTCTCCCCCTTGTTGCGCATCTACCAAAGCGATCAAGGCATAACCTAGTTCCAGTTCCATATGATCAATATTTAATAAGTTAAGAACATTTTCCGGCTTTTTGCTCTCTTCAATAGCTGATTCCCGTGCCGCAGCCGTTTCTTCCACCACCGCCTTTTGGCTCCCTTTATCCATAGCTCTGCCAAGTAAAATCAAGGCAATTGCAACAGAAAATAAAGGCAGCTTAGGTAAGCCGAAGATCGCCAGGGCAAGGGAAACTCCGGCTGTCATATAGAGAGCTTTCGGTGTACGGAAAAGTTGTTTAGAGAGATCCTGCCCAAGATTTGACTCAGACGCAGCCCGAGTTACCACCAAACCGGTGGCTGTAGACATCAAAAGGGCTGGAATCTGTGTAACAAGTCCATCCCCAATGGTTAACAGGGTATAAGTATGTAGAGCCTCCATTAAATCCATGTCCCGCATAACAACCCCGGTAATAAAGCCGCCGATAATATTGATAAACAGAATAATTATCGCGGCAATGGCGTCCCCTTTAACAAATTTACTGGCTCCATCCATCGCTCCATAAAAATCTGCTTCGGCCTGAATCTTTTTCCGTCTGTCACGGGCCTGCTCCTCCGTAATCATCCCGGCATTCAAGTCTGCATCGATACTCATTTGTTTACCCGGCATGGCATCCAGCGTAAAGCGAGCCCCGACTTCCGATACCCGTTCGGAACCCTTGGTAATAACGATAAAGTTAACCACAACCAGGATTGCAAAAACAATAAATCCGATTACCGCGCTTCCTCTGACGACAAATTCTCCAAACTGCTGAATTACCTCACCGGCATTTGCCTCTAGCAAAATCAACTTTGTCGTGGAGACATTAAGGGATAAGCGAAAAAGGGTCAAGATCAGAATTAATGAGGGTAGCACGGAAAAATCCAATGGATCTTTGGTAAAGACCGCCAGCATCAAGGTTAAAACCGCACTGGAAATGCTGATGGTCAAAAGAATATCCAGCAAGAAAGGTGGGATCGGAACTACCAATATGACCACAATTGAGACGACGAAAATTGCTACAAGTACATCGGTATTTGCATACCAACGGTGCTTTAGGTTTACAGCCATGTGAGGTCCTCCTTTCTTGTCGTTTATTACTCACCTTTTTATCCCGTATATTTCTTACGTTTGAGCCTGTAGACGAAGGCGAGGACCTCCGCTACGGCTTTATAAAGTTCCGCCGGTACTGCTTGACCGATTTCGGCTTGGGCGAAAAGAGCCCGTGCCAGCGGCTTATTTTCCATAGTCACAATGCCGTATTCTTTGGCTAACTGTTTGATCCGTTGCGCTATTTCATCTGCCCCTTTAGCGACTACCACCGGGGCGGAGTTTTCCTTGGGGGCATAACGGAGAGCTACCGCGTAGTGAGTAGGGTTAGTCACTACTACATCCGCCGTCTTTAAATCCTGCATCATACGGCGCATGGCCATTGCCCTTTGTTTCCGCTTGATCTCACTTTTTAGCTGAGGATTCCCCTCAGTTTGCTTATACTCTTGCTTTAACTCTTCATGAGACATCTTAAGATTTTTCTCATAATCCCACCATTGGTAAAGATAATCCATAGCGGCGATAACGAAGAAGGATAGGGCAATCTTCCAGCCTAAGTCAATGATCAAACCTCCGACAAACACCGCCCCTTGCCCCACTGTAAAACGAGCCATGGCCGGAAACACTTCGAAATTATCCCGGAGGGTGGCATAGAGGAAATAGCCGATAAAGATCACTTTGAGCAGGGATTTAGCCAATTCCACCCAGGCCCGCACCCCAAACATACGTTTAGCCCCGTTAATCGGGCTGATTCGGCTCAGTTGGGGTTTTAAAGGTTCCACCGTAAAAAGAGATCGTACTTGTAAGTAGTTGGCTCCAAAGGCGATAATTACGCCGACGATAAACAAAGGAGCTACTATTTGAATCCCCATCCAGAGCAAATCCACCATTAGACCGGCAATGGAGCGCTGAGTCCATTCCGTCGAAAGCCCATAGACATACCTAAAAATTTCTTGGGCCCTGACAAGCATGGAAGGGACCCAAAACTTTAAAATTCCTATGAAGCTGAGTAGCATCAAAGCGGATACAATTTCCGTACTTTTAAAAACTTGACCTTTTTTACGCGCTTCCTGCCTTCGCCTAGGCGTGGCCTGAAAAGTTTTTTCACTCATGTTTGCCACCCCTTATAGAGCTCCAGAAGCCAGGTCATGCCTTGGTCAAACAGCATCCTCACCGTTTCCCCAAAAAAGGTAATGCCCAGAAAAAGAATAACAAAACCAATGATAATTTTTATCGGGAAAATAACCGCAAAAATATTCATCTGAGGTACGGTCCGCATCAGTAATCCCACCCCGATATCGGTAAGGACTAAAGCTCCCATAACCGGAAGAGCGATCTGGACTGATAAAGAAAAGATATCGCGAATAAGATGGATATAATAATTAATTCCTTGGGGGAGGGCCCCGGGATTAAGAGGCACATAGGTATAGCTCTTAACCATAGCCGCAATCAAATAATGATGCGCATTAGTGGCCAGGAGGAGCATAACGGCTAAAATCATTTGAAAATTCCCCATCATAGCACTTCGCACACCATAGATCGGATCAATGGCTCCACCCATATTAAAGCCCATCTGCAAGTCGATCATTTGCCCTGCCCCTTCTAAGACAGCGGTAATGGCATAGATAACAAAGCCAATCACCAGACCTACCAGAACTTCTTTGATCAAGAGTCCCATATAGGCCAGAGTCTCCACGGGAATCTGAGGTGCTGCGGCTACAATCATAGGGTATAGGAGTAGGGATATTCCTAAGGCCAAGCCCATTTTTACCATCGCCGGAACACCGCGGGCACCAAAGACAGGGGACAACATGATCATGCCGGCCCAGCGCGAGAGAATGAGGAGGAACAGGGTAAGGTTCCATTGTAAAAATTCTGCCAGACTCATGTCACTCCTCCAGGATTAATTAATATCTGCCGAAGGTTGCCAACTCGCTGAAAAGATTGGCTGTATAACCGGTAACTACCTGAAGCATCCAAGGTCCCAGTAGAAGCAGCACCAGCGCAATCGCCAGGATCTTCGGAATAAATGTGAGGGTCTGTTCTTGAATCTGGGTCATAGCCTGGAAAACACTTACCGTTAAACCCACCAGCAAGCTCACACCCAGGATCGGGCCCCCAACCATCAGGGCTGTCATTAATGCTTCCTTAGCAAGATACAATACATCATTTTCACTCATACATATTCCCCTTTAAAGATCCGACCGTCGCTCTACTCCCTCAGGATGACAACATTACTGTGCTAATAGAAGCTTGTGACGAGGGATTGGACCACCAAGTGCCAGCCGTCTACCAAGACAAATAAAAGAATCTTGAAAGGCAATGAGACCATCATCGGCGGTAGCATCATCATACCCATAGACATAAGAACGGAAGCAACCAGCATGTCAATAACCATAAAAGGAATAAATATGGCAAACCCCATTTGGAAAGCTGTTTTTAATTCACTTATAACGAAAGCGGGAATCAAAACATAGGTAGGTATATCCCCATAGGTTTGGGGCCGCTCCATTCTGGCTAAACCAACGAAAAGCTCGAGATCTTTGTCCCGAGTCTGCTGGAACATAAATTCTCGTAAGGGAACTTCAGCCACGTCCAAAGCTTCCGCTTGGGTAATTTGATTTTGCATATAAGGCTGAAGAGCCTGAGTATTGATTTGGTTCCAAGTTGGCGCCATAACGAAGAAGGTCAGAAACAAAGATAACCCGATAATAACTTGGTTGGGCGGAAGCTGTTGGGTGCCAAGTGCATTACGAACAAAAGAAAGAACGATAATAATCCGGGTAAAAGAAGTCATTAATACAAGAATAGCCGGAGCAAGGGAAAGGACAGTTAACAAGAGCAATAGCTGCAAAGTTGTACTGGTCTGCTCAGCGGTTGTCGTACCGAAGTCAAGGGTCAAACCAGGAGCGGCTAAAGCATAATGCGCACTTCCTAAGACCCCGCCGATAACAAGAAGGAGAAGGATTGAAAGTCGCCTGGTGAACTTCATCGTTCCACCTCCTCAAGCAAACGTTCAAGTTCTTCTTCAAAGGGTTCTTTGCCCTTACGGCGTTTTCCCCCAAAAGCATGCCTGGCAATCCCCGAAAAAAAACCTTCTATAGGCTCATTAGGCCGGTGGGCAAGTTCATCAAGAATTTCCGCCGCTAACTCCGGATCGTTGATCTCATCGATTTTAATCAGCTGGTGATCGGTAACTCCAAGGACTTGCAATTTGCCGGCGATCTCTACTAAATATAAGGATTGATTAGTACCGAGCATTTGCCGATCCAGAACTCTGGCCCAGGGCGCCTGCATCCCTCGAAAGGATGCTTGGTTCATTTTCCGAATTACCCATAAGGCAACCACCAGGATTAAGATAAAGATCAGGACCGTACCCAGCAATCCACTCCAATAGATGGGATTCCCCCCTTGGGTAACAGGTTCGGTAACTTGCCCGGGGTAGGCGGTATTATCATTTATACTTGCTAGGGAATATGGCATTTTACTTCAGCGCCTTTTTGACAGCCTCGACCACCCGATCAGCTTGAAAAGGTTTGACAATAAAGTCCTTAGCACCCGATTGAATGGCATCAATAACCATGGCCTGCTGACCCATAGCACTGCACATAACGATTTTGGCTTGGGGATCACGTTTTCTGATCTCGCGTACAGCCTGCAGACCATCCATTTCCGGCATGGTGATGTCCATAATGACCAAATCCGGTGTTAATTCCACATATTTATCAACGGCAACGGCACCATTTTCAGCCTCGCCAATTACGACGAAACCGTTTTTGGTTAAGATATCCTTCAGCATCATCCGCATAAACGCCGCATCATCAACAATTAAAACATTAGTACCCACTATTTTTCCTCCTTATAAGAACGGTATTTTCCTTTTTCTATTGAATATGGGATTTTAAAGCCCGATGGCCTTTGTCATACGTTCGCTGGGTTGTATTATATCCGTAATGCGAATCCCAAATGTTTCATTGATGACAACGACTTCACACTTTGCCACGAGCTTGCCGTTGACGATCATATCTACCGGTTCCCCGGCTAAGCGGTCTAATTCAATCACCGACCCCGGCCCTAGCTCAAGAATCTCCTTAATGGTTTTCTTGGCCTTACCTAACTCAACACTCACCTGTAAAGGAACATCGAGGATTAATTCGAGATTATCCTGACCGGAAATTGGCTCACCAGGTCTAAGAGGAGCGAATTGAGCCGGTTGTACCGGTGTTGGGGGCGCTCCATATCCGGCTGCATGGTATCCGCCAGGGGCATGCCCATATGTCGGTGCCCCATATCCTTGAGGTGGGTATTCCATCTGGGGGGCATAAGCAGGTTGGGTAGGGCTGCCATAATGTCCGGGATCCGGAGGGATAGGTCGAGGGGGCTGCTCTGTAGGCGGGTAACCATAGCTCGAGCTTGGGGCCTGAGCTTGAGGAGGTGCCTGGGGAGGCGGAGTCATTTTGGCCTCCGGTTTCGGCTCCTGTTTTGAACTTGTTCCTCCCATGGATCCAAGCAGTTTTTCCACCATTCCCTTGGCAACCGGAACCGGAATCACTTGAACCAGAATACTATCAATAACGTCTTCTACAACCATGCGGAAAGAGATTCTGACCAGCATTTCTTTGGTCTGTAGAAAGCTATTAATAACATCCTCGTCCCGCGGCGACATATTATTTAGGACAAGCTGGGGTGGAGTTATATCTACCACGGAATTAAACATAGTGGACATAGAGGTAGCTGCCGAACCCATCATCTGGTTCATCGCTTCGGATACTCCACTGATTCCCAATTCAGAAAGTTCCGGAGGAGGGTTTTTCCCGTCTCCCCCCATCATTAAATCAACAATGACTGTCCCATCTCGTTGGGAAAGGATTAACAGATTAGACCCTTCAATACCCGCTTTATAGCGAACATCCACAATGACGGAGGGTATAGGATAGTCTTTACGTATTTGCTCCGAGGTTGCCAGATCAACTTTAGGTGTGGTTATCTCTACTTTTTTCCCCAAAAGCTGGGAAAGGGTTGTAGCTGCAGTTCCCATAGAGATGTTGGCGATCTCTCCTATGGCATCCTTTTCCATATCGGTAAACTCTAACGCGGGCTCTTCGCCCACTGGGGGACCTGCTTCAAGATTCCCTCCCAGTAGGGCATCTATTTCTTCCTGGGAAAGCATCCCGTTACCCATCCTGATCCCTTCCTTCCTCAACTATTTCCGTTATTTGAACTGCGAGATGTTCCCCATGCAAACCAGGAATTCCTTTAAACTTTTTAAAATTCCCAACATAAACAGGGAGTGGATCCTTAATGTTCTGAATTAGTGGGATCACGTCTCCCGGTGCCAATTCTAAAAGATCACGGACCAAAATCTCCGAATGCCCCAACATGGTGGTCATATCGATTTTTGCCCATTCGATTTTTTTGCGGATAGCGTAAACTTGTTCCTTTGAGGTTACCTTGGCCTGAGTAGAAAAGAGAAAAAAGGTACTGAGTTTATCTAAAATCGGTTCCATAACAAGGTAAGGAAGACACATATTCATCATTCCTACCATTTCGCCGATCTTTACCTCTAGGGTCACAAGAATAATCATTTCGTTAGGTGCAACGATTTGAGTGAACTGTGGATTGGTTTCTAAGACTACATATTCCGTCTCCGTGGGGAGCACTTCCGCCCAAGACTCGCTGATTATGTTGATCATTTGCTCCGCCCGGTGTGAAATAATCATTCTCTCAATCTCGGTGAGATCGCGGTTTTTCTCCCCACCGGCTCCTTGACCACCCAGCAAACGATCAATAATCGCAAAGGCCAGCCCTGGATTCATTTCCATAAGCAAGGTTCCTTCAAGAGGACTCATGGTAAACAGACTGAGAATCGTAGGATTAGGCAAACTACGGATAAATTCGTCATAAGTAATCTGTTCAATGGAGCTGACCTTGGTCTCTATCACAGAATGAAGGTGACCGGATAGGTAAGTTGTCAGTGACCGACAATAATTCTCATAGATATTTTCGAGGGAGTGAATCTGATCTTTGGAGAATTTATTGGGCCGCTTAAAATCATAAACCCGAATTTTCTTTTGTGTCTTCGTTGTCTTAATTTCTTCCGCATCTACCTGTCCGTCCGAAAGCGCACTTAATAGAGCATCAATTTCTTCTTGTGAGAGCACCTCGCCCATAAGATCCCCCCTCTCAGCCGCTTTTTCATTTATGTCTTATATTAAAGCAGTTATATCAAAAATAATAGGTTTTTGTTTGACCATACAGAAGAAATATAAAGAATTATTCCTTATTGATAAACAAAGCTCAAGAAAAATATATTCTGGACTTTATTGCCTGTGACTTCGTTTAGCTGAGCGATCAATTCACTCTTTAGATCTTCGCGAACTTCAGGCTGCAAATCCTCGATGGTCTTACTGGAAAGTATGGTATTAATGCGGTCCTTGATAAAGGCATCCTTGGCCACGATCGCCTCTTCCGACTTCTTATTCATTCCCTCAAGAGCAATGGATGTTTTAAGGAAGGAACCGCCCCTTAGGTTTATCGTAAATTCGCCAATGGGCACAACAGGACCTTCTTCTTTCGCTACAGCTTCTTTGGGGGCTTTGTTATCACTGAAAAATAACATCTGGGCGCTCAGGGTTCCCATGACCCCAATAGCGGAGCCCAAGAATCCCGCCAGGAAAATAGCGATAATTGTCTTGCGATTCATTCCTATTCTATCTCCCCTTCTTCCCGGTATAACGGGTGGCAATGCCTTTTAAATTCCTTAACTTTGCGAATCAATTCATCCGTTTTCTCCGCAACAACATATTTATTCCCGCCTGTTAAGGTTAAAACCGTATCCGGAGTTGCTTCCATGGTTTCGATCAAGTCAGAGTTAATAACCAACTTCTTGCCATTAAGGCGTGTGACTTCAATCATAGACTATTCCTCCGTCCAAAAATCACTTGGCCCGCTTCATCAAGGACAGCTTGCTCACGCCGTTGCTCATTAAGATTAAATAGTGCTTTCTGCTTTTCCTTTAGTTTTTTTAATTTTTCTGTCTCCTGGTGAGCAAGTAAAAGCTTTTGCCGTTGTTTCTGTACCACTATATTCTGCAGTGCAACCTCTTCTTCCTTTAATCGCAGGAGTTCAAGCTGTTTCTGGGTATAGATCCGCCACAACCCCAGATCCTGGGGTGAACTTCGGCAGGCTTCCTGTTGACCTTCCAGGGCATATAGCCAAACTTGGTTTTGGTCTTGATAGGCTTTTTCCAATTGCTTTAGTTTTAAAAGTTCTTGAGCCAGCAGCCGCTGCCGGTCTTCCAGACTGCGTTCGGCGAGCCTTAAGGCCGCTTCGAGGCGAAATTTGAATCTGGCCATCGGGTCGCCTCCTCATTACGGAGTCATATTCGGGTCAGGTAGCTTTTCGCACATCGCTCACTTAGTAGCTTCGGGGCTGCCTCACTCGCTTATAATTGAGAATCCTCAGCGGGTCAGTAGTATTTGGAGAACTCCGCTTCGGCGAAAATGTCCACAGGACACTTTCGTGCCAAACCCTTCTGCTTTCAGAATGTGAACCGGTGGCTACGCTACCCATCAGAAGCTTTGTTCGCCTAACCGCCCCTCCGCAAAAATCGTCGCTCTTGTGCGAAAAGCTACGCTTACGGGTCTCTCTCCTGTCATCCTAAAGTGAAACGCTTGAAGGATCTTATTGAAGGGCTTTCTTAAGCTGCTCGATCATTTCCGTAAAGGAGACTTTCTCATCAACGTATTGACGGAGGAAGCGGTTGATCCCTTCTATATGCTTAATTGCTGCATCGATACGGGGATTGCTCCCTCCCACATAAGCACCGATATCTATCAAATCCTTGGCATCCTGGTAAACGGCCAGATATTCACGCATTTTCCCAGCTAAATCTTTGTGCTCAGGTGTAATAATGTCGTTCATGACCCGGCTGACGGATTGGAGGGTATCAATAGCCGGATAATGGTTCTGCATGGCTAGTTCCCGGGTCAGGACAATATGGCCGTCAAGAATCCCCCGGACAGTATCCGCAATAGGTTCATTATGGTCATCTCCGTCGACAAGCACTGTATAAATCCCGGTAATACTACCGGTCTCACTCATGCCGGAGCGTTCCAAAAGCTTTGGTAAAAGTGCAAACACCGATGGGGGGTAACCACGGGTTGCCGGGGGTTCTCCGGTGGTGAGTCCTACTTCCCGCTGGGCCATAGCAAAGCGGGTAACGGAGTCCATCATCAATAGTACATCTTGACCCTGATCGCGGAAATATTCGGCAATCGCTGTAGCTGTAAAAGCCGCCTTCAGCCGGACTAAAGCCGGTTGATCAGAGGTGGCTACGACAAGAACCGATCGCTCTAATCCTTCCTCACCCAGATCCTTCTCGATAAAGTCCCGCAGCTCCCTGCCCCGTTCACCTACTAAGGCTATGACATTGACGCCGGCCGTAGTATTCCGGGCCATCATTCCCAGCAAGGTACTCTTTCCTACTCCCGAGCCGGCAAAAATCCCGATTCTCTGGCCCCTGCCAATAGTTAAAAGTCCGTCAACAGTACGAACTCCCACGCTTAAAGGGTCGCGAATCCTTGGCCTTTGGAAGGCATTGGGAGGAGTATTTTGCAGCGGATAATCCTGACCGGTATATAAAGGGCGTCCATCCAGGGGCTGCCCGAGACCATCAATGATTCTGCCCAAGAGAGACTTTCCCACCCCCACACGAAGTTTGTGTTGTTGAGGTACTACCCGGTCACCGGGAGCAATTCCCTCCAGCTCCGCTAAGGGCATCAGCAGAGTAGTAGAATTGCGAAACCCCACTACCTCCGCCGGAATCTCTTTGCCTCCTTGAGTATGAATCTTACAATACTCTCCCACACTCACGCGGGGACCATCCGATTCAATCATAAGTCCGACAATTTTGGCCACCCGTCCGTGTGAAACGATTAAATCCAATTCACTGACCTTCGTTACTAAGCTATGCCAGTCGGTCATGCCTTAGCTCCTCTCTCAGGAGTTGCTCACAGCGCGCGAGCTGAGCCTCAACACGAGCATCAAAAATACCCTCGGTACATTCCAAGAAGCAATCCCCTGGGGTTAAGGTTTGATCCTCAAGAAGGGGGATGCCAATTTTATCTTCAGATAGATCGGCAAGCCATTGATAATCTGCTGTGGAAACGTGCAGTTTCCAGCCTTCTCGTTCTTCCGGCAGCAAGGATAACCGACGAATCCGTTGGAGAAGCTGCTCCGGATTCTCCACGATCTGAACCTGGAGAATCCTCTCCGCTATCTTCAGGGCTAACCGAAGAAGAGTCTCATCTACCTTACTCCATTCTTCATGGGCGGCTTTTTGAGCAAGCTTGAGAATATCCCTCGCTTCCGACATTAACTGTTCAGCTTCTCTTTCCCCCTGTGCCCTTCCTTCAAGCTGCCCCTGGGCAAAGCCTTGGGAATATCCCTCTTGATAGGCTTGTTGGGTGACTTCTTCCCGCAATTTTTGACAGCACTCTTCGGCCTCGGCCTGTGCTTTTTTTAATATCTCCCCAGCTTCTGCTCGGGCCTGTTCTAAAATCGCTTCAGCTTGGGCCAGCTTACTTTTTGCTTCGTCTTTGATCTCCTCGGCTTGATTCCGAGCTTTCTCAAGCAGACTTTTAGCACTTTCCCCGCTTTCCTCTTTATCATTAACAACTTGAGGCAGCCACTTCTCACTTTCACTTGACCCCGGAGCACTTTCCGGTGGGGGATCATTTTCCCCGCGATCACGAAGAATAGTAAGATGATTTCCTAAAAACAAAAATTCTTCGGTCCGACATTCCACTAAGCAGGGTTCAATGACCTCGACGGTATTGCTTTTTACTACCCGGGTCCTAGTATATGATTTCATCACTGCCACCTCTCGAAATGACAATTGCACCCGATTCTTCCAGTCGGCGAATTACTTTAACAATTCGCTGCTGAGCTTCCTCTACATCCCTTAAGCGGACCGGCCCCATGAATTCCATATCTTCCCGTAAGTTTTGGGAAGCTCGGGCCGACATATTGGCCATGATCTTTTGACCCACTTCCGGGTTGGAACCTTTGAGGGAGAGTGCCAAATCTTTCATATCAACTTCACGCAGTACCAGCTGAATTCCCCGGTCATCAAGCATAACGATATCTTCAAAGACAAACATTTGTCGTTTAACCTGCTCGGCCAGTTCCGGGTCATCTATCTCCAGTGAATCCATAACAATTTTTAAAGTGCTTGGGTCACTGCGATTGAGAATATCCACCACGCTTTGAATACCACCGGAAGTAGTATAGTCAGTAGGGGCAAGGCTGGAGATCTTTCGCTCGAGGATCTTTTCAATCTCCTTGAGAACCTCCGGGCTGGTTCTGCCCATTAAAGCAATTCGTTTGGTTACATCTGCCTGCCGCTCCTGGGCTAAGCTGGATAAAAGTACAGCTGCCTTATCCGGGGGCAAATGAGTCATGATTAGGGCAATGGTTTGGGGATGTTCCCCTTGGATAAAGGAAAGCAATTGTTTAGGGTCGGTGCGCCTTACCAAATCGAAAGGACGCATTTTCAAAGAAGAAGAGAGACGCGTTATGATCTCGAAAGCCCGCTGCTCAACTAATGCTCTCTCTAAAACTTCCCGGGCGTAATCAATACCCCCTTGGGCAATATAATCATTAGCCACACACATGGAGTGGAATTCTTCCACAACCTTATCCCGCTGTTCTGCGGAAATCTTGCGCACATTTGCCATTTCTAAGGTCAGTTGCTCGATTTCAGCCTCGGTTAAGTGTTGAACCACTTTAGCTGATTTTTCCGGTCCTAGTGATATCATTAGGATCGCGGTTTTTTGTATTCCGGTAAGCTGCTGGCTCATATTACTTTTCCTCCGCTAACCAAGTCCTAACAAGACGTGCTACTTCATCAGGATTATTTTGGACAT
This sequence comes from Desulfitobacterium sp., assembly GCF_982384815.1. NCBI lineage: Bacteria > Bacillati > Bacillota > Clostridia > Eubacteriales > Desulfitobacteriaceae > Desulfitobacterium > Desulfitobacterium sp. Next base: position 44,323 of record NZ_CEVWNY010000006.1, read on the forward strand.
ATGTTTCCACAGATTCCTTAACTTTTTGGCGTTGAATATCTTCCGCTGATCTTTGTCTTTGCTGAGCAAGCTTTAATTCCGCTTCACGCTCCGCTTCCTGTTGAGCAAGAAGCAGTTCTTCAGCTGCCGCCAGTGGAACAGGTTGCAGCTCCTGACCAAAGTCCATGGACCCTTGCTTATGTTTGGCACGCATCCGGAAAAGAACGAATAAGAAAGCCGCAGCCAAAAGCGCTCCCACACCCCATTCGATGTAGGTACGCATCCGTTCCTTGCGAGCTGCCTCCGCCATTGCTTGTTCCGCCTGAAGGGCACTAGTTTTATCAAAGGGCAAAGCAGCCACTTGAATCTCGTCCCCGCGATCAAGGACGATCCCTGACGCCGCTGCCACATTGGCTCGGATCAACTGCTCCTGATCTGCACTTATGGTATCCGCATCAAGCAGTACTGAAACAGAGAGACGCTGAATATCTCCTTGATTCTTAACAACTTGTTCTTGGGTAACATCCACTTGATGATTAATTGTATCTGAAGTTCTTTCCGAATTGGAGGTAGTACCTGCCCCTTCCGGTGTCACGTAACCGGGGACGTTGGTATTAACCCCCGGCACGGTTCCGGGAGCTGCCGTATTATTTGTAGTCTCTGAGGTATGGGTCTCACTGACTATAGCACCCGGACCATGGGTAACGGTATCAGTTGTCACTTGATCAAAATTCAGAGTAGCATTCACCCGCACGATGGTCTTGCCTGCACCGAATACCTTATCCAACATGGACTGGACCGATTTACGAAGATTCTCTTCAGTTAGCTGTTTAATTTGGATTTGGGTGGCAGTCATTTTCCCCGGTTGCTTATCTTTGCTGAGGATATCGGATAAGGTATTGCCATTAGAATCAAGGATAGTTACATTCTCTAGTTTTAGGCCCTTTACCGAAGCCGCCAACAGGTTGGCTATTCCTTGGATCTGCTCCTCGGTGATTTCCGTTCCCTCCCGCAGAGTTAAGGTGACGCCTGCCGTAGTATCCTCTTGTTGTTCGGCAAAAAGAGTAGGCTCAGGTATGGCCAAGAGCACCCGCGCATCTTTGACATTGCTCAAGGTCTTGAGGGTTGACTCCAGTTCCGCCTGTAAGCCAAGATTATAGCGCAGTCTGCGGTCGGACTCGGTCTCGCCTACCCGCATAGCATTGAGACTTTCACTCCAACTAAATTGGCTCCCTTTAGGCAGACCGGCTTTGGCCAGATCTAAACGAATCTCCGGGGCCTTTTTTTCCGGAACCAAAATAGTGGAACCGTTATTTGCTAATTTATAATCAACTTTTAAATCCTTTAATTCAGTAGTGATCTCTGCAGCTTGGACATCGGTTAATCCCGTAAAAATCGCCACATAGTTAGGATGACTTGCCCAATAGAGCAAGGATATAAGTGCAATCGCTACCGTTAGAGGAGCAGCTATGGTTATGACCTTTTGTGGGCGGGAGAGTTTGCCCCAAAATTCTTGTACTGATTTTTTGATATCAGCCCACGAAAAATTCAAGTTATACGCTCCTCCTTTCTAAAGAAAAATTCATGCATTATCCAAACAGTTCTCATTAGATGTTTGATATTAAATAGCACTATGGGTAATTTTCCCTTTCAATTTGCCCCTGAAATTTACCTCAACCAATCGTATTACTTTATATACGACCAATAAGATCCTTCGGCTATTCTTGCCTCAGGATGACAAACGCAGCTTAAGTCCTTGTCATACTGAGCGTAGCTTGTCGTACTGGGCGAGGCTTGTCGTACTGAACGAGGCTTGTCATACTGAGCGAGGCTTGTCATACTGAGCGTAGCGAAGTATCTTGACCAGAAATAAAACTAGATCTGCATTCTCATGACTTCATGATAAGCATCCAAGACCTTATTCCTAACTTCCACAGTCAAAGCCAAAGAAAGGCTTGCTTTCTCCATGGCAATTACAGCGGTATGGAGATCCTGGATTTGCCCGGTGGCTAATCCCAGGCTTGCTACATCCGCTTCCTTCTGCAGAGCATCTACCTTTTGCAGCGCTTCATTCAAAAATTGTCCAAAATCCGCCCCCACCTTAGCCGCTCCGGCCGGGCTTAAGGATTTATCATCATTTCGGTTTACTCCTTGAGTGGAATTAAGGTTTGGATTAAGGTTTAATGCATTAATTGGCACAATCGGATTAATAGGCATTTAAAAATCACCCTTTCCCAATCTCGAGAGCTTTGCTCATCATGGATTTAGCAGCATTCAAAGCGGTAACATTGGCTTCATATGCCCTTGACGCGGATATCATATCTACCATCTCAGTCACAATATTGACATTGGGAAGCCTTACATAGCCCGCCGGAATTCCTGCTTCCGGTGTCTGTGCCGCATCAGGAGAATCGGGATTATACTCTAAACGAAATTCGGAATTATCACCGGCTATAGCTTGCACCTCTACTCCGTTGCCTGTCGCACCTTGGGTTGGAAGTCCCTGTTTCAAAGCTATCGGATTTAATAATTTACCCTGTAAAGCTTGATTCAAGGTTTCGGCAAAGCTTGATTGTGCACCTCTAGCCTTAAAAACAACCACTTGGCGCTGATAAGGAATCTGGTTGCCTCCAGGGGTAACCGCTCCTGTCCGAGTGGTATTGATGTTGGCAATATTATTTGAAATTACATCCAGACGCAGCCGCTGGGCTGTTAGACCTGAAGCACTGATGTCCATGGACCCGAATATCCCCATCCTGGTTACCTCCTTTGCACACATTCCACAATATTACGGGCGATCTCCCCCAAGGGAACTACCCGATTAGCTAACCCGGCATCCACGATGGCCCGGGGCATACCATAGACCACGCAGGTTTCTTCAGACTCCGCTAAAGCGAAACCTTCCCGTTCTTTGACTTCCCGCATGCCTTTGAGTCCGTCATTACCCATACCGGTCATAACCACACCAAAAGTTCCCTTGCCCACCTCTTTGGCTAAGGATAAGAACATAACATCAACCGAAGGGCGATAAAGAGTCTGTATTGGGGATTCATCCCCAATCTGCAGAATGAGCTGTGATCCCCGGCGTTGGACTTGCATCTGTTTGCCGGCAGGGGCAAAATAGACTGTCCCAGTCTTTAGGGTTTCACCATTAACCCCTTCCCGCACAGTAAGTTGGGACATGCCGTTGAGCCGTTGGGCCAAAGGAGCGGTAAAACCGGGAGGCATATGCTGAGCCACAATCACCGGGACCGGGAAATTTGCCGGAAGCCGAGTAATTACTGCCTGTAGTGCAGATGGTCCCCCAGTTGAGGTGCCAATGGCAACAATCTCAATAGGATGCTTAGGAAAAGCATCCCCCGTCTCCATAGAACGTCCTTTGGAACTACCAACGGTCGCGCCGGCATTTGCCAAGGAAGAAGGTCCCCGCACCCCGATATCGCTGCTGCTCTCCGCGGTCCGAGTAGAACGAATCCCTCCCGGTGCAACAGGTCGGCACGTTGCTCCATTTTTCCCTAAACGGCTGCAATTAACCTGAGCCGCAGCCTTGACTTTATCAATCAGATCCCGCGTCAAAGCTTGCAGGTCGGCTCCCGGACCTCCGGAGGGCTTAGCGACTACCTCAAAGGCTCCCGCCTCTAAGGCTTTGACGCTGGCCTGAGCGCCTTCGGTAGTCAAGGCACTAAGAATGATCACCGGTGTAGGCTGCCAACGCATAATCTCACCAAGTGCTTGCAGACCGTCAATGACCGGCATCTCAATGTCCATGGTTACTACTTGGGGACGAAGAGCTTGCAGCTTTTCAATCCCTTCCTTGCCGTCCCTAGCCGTATCCAGAACCTTGATTTCCGGGTCCTGACTCAATACTTTTTGCAGCGTCAAACGCATAAAAGGTGAATCATCCACAATCAGAACCGTGATTGGGGATTTGGGCTGATTCATGCTTCCATCTCTCCACCCATTATGTAATCGAGGTTAAGAAGAATTAATAAACGCTCGCCGATTTTACCTACACCACGGATAAAATGAGAATCCATTCCTAAAGCAACCGGCGGTGGTGGCTCAATGGACTCCGTATTCAACCGTAGAACTTCCGTCACTGCATCCACGCGAATACCAAAGACTTTATTCTGCACCTGCAGCACAATAATTCGGCTAAGTTCGCTTTCTTCCACACGCTCCATGCCAAAGCGTGTACGCAGACTCACAACAGGGATCACATTCCCCCGTAGATTAATTACCCCTTCCACATATTCCGGGGCTTTAGGCACCCGGGTAATGGGAGGAATACGAATAATTTCTTGCACGCACATAATGTCTACACCAAATTCTTCGGAACCCAAACCAAACGTAACTAATTGTTCTTCAGCCATTTTGTATCCTCCTCTAAATATAAGATCGTGTTTACGTTGCCATGCTGATTTACGTTGTCATGCTGATTTACGTTGTCATACTGATTTACGTTGTCATACTGATTTACGTTGTCATACTGAGCAAAGCGAAGTATCTTAACCCCTTATAAGATCTTTCAGTCGTTCTACTCCTTCAGGATGACACATCCGGTTAGCCCTTCCTGGCTACCAGAATATCTTGAATCAAACTTCCTATATCGAGAATCAAAGTAACCTTCCCATCACCTAAAATGGTGGCACCGGCGATTCCCGGCAGGTTATTTAAGAAATCGCCAAGAGATTTGATGACTACTTCTTGTTGTCCCCTTAACCCATCGACGATTAGGCCCAAAGCTTTGTCACCCAGACCCACAACCACTACAAAGACCTCATCCGGCTCTTCTTCCGCGGCAGGAAGATCAAACTTATCGCGGAGGGAAATCAAAGGAAGGGTATTGCCACGGAGTTGAACCATAGGAAGTCCACCTACATTCTTAATGTCCTTCCGTTCCACCAGCAAGGTTTCCAGAACCGAAGATAAGGGGACAGCGTAAATCTCCGTACTTGCCTCAACCAGCAAAGCCTGAATAATTGCTAAAGTTAGGGGCAGCCGAATGGTAAAAGTAGTCCCTTGACCTGGTCGAGTGGTGATATCGATCATTCCGCCTAGATTATTCAAGGCTTTCTTGACGACATCCATACCCACTCCTCGCCCGGAAATATCCGTAACTTTTTCCGCCGTACTAAATCCCGGCAGAAAAATCAAGTTAGCAATATCCCGCTCAGAAAGACCCTCCCTTTCCCCTACGAGGCCTCTGCTTAGAGCTTTTTCATAGATTTTATTCAGATCCAATCCCTTTCCGTCATCGGAAATAAGAATGGCAATATGGTTTCCTTCATGATAGGCATCTAAAGTGATGGTTCCCACTTCCGGTTTACCCGCAGCTCGGCGTTCCTCCGGCGATTCGATACCGTGATCGATGGAGTTGCGAATCAGATGCATTAAGGGGTCACCGATTACTTCGACTACAGTTTTATCCAGTTCCGTGTCCTCACCTTTAAGAACAAGCTCCATCTCTTTTTCGGTTTTACGGGCCAGATCCCGTACTAAACGGGGGAATCGGCTAAATACAGTGCCGATAGGCACCATCCGCAAACGCATGGCACTTTCTTGAAGGTCACTCATAAGCCGTCCTAGATAAACAGTGGTCTCGTTTAAATTATTGACTAAAGCATCCATTCTGTACTGTTCCTTAAGGTCCTGACCGATTTGGACAAGGCGGGTACGGGTAATTACCATCTCTCCCACCAAATTAATCAAATTATCCATCCGTGCCGTATCTACCCGAATAGTATGTACTTGGTTATTCCCCTCATTTGCTCCGGTGGCACCGCCGCCGGCAGCCTTAGCCGGTGTTGCCTTAAGCTGTGGAGTTTGGGCCGGCTCTACCTCCGCCTTAAGCTTCTCCGGCGCCATAATTGGCGTAGGAACTTCCTGTTCCTTTATTGCGCTACCAAAGTTATCGGCTACAGGAAGCACTTCTACAGCCTCGGCTGAAGCGGCCGCTTCCACTAAAGCATCACGACTTTCAAGGATTCCACCGCTAAAATAGGGATTGATTTCAACTTCCGCCAGTTCTGAAACCCCCAGAAGCTCCGACCGAATCTCTTCTGTGGGATCGTCGGATAATAACAGCATGGCAAAACCATCATGGTTCCCTACTTCTAGTTCTTCCACGCTGGGACGCAACTTGACCACTTTACCCAGATTCTCCATACGCTGCACAGCCATAACAGCCCGAACAGCTTTCATCAAGGTATTGGGTGAAAATTTCACATCTATTTGATAGACGCCATGACCCATATCCTGAGCATCTTTAATCTGCTCCCCAACATCTTCCGGCAGTTTAAAGTCAACCCTGACGAAAGTGGGAGCAACAACTTCATTATGTAGATCCTTTTCCCCGCCCTTTGTGGTGGCAGGAACTTCCCCACTTATCAGGGCGCGCATTTCATCGACTAAATCCTCATACTCGATACTAATTTCTACTCTTTGCTCCACCTGGTTAAGCATATCTTTAACACGGTCTGTAACTGCTAATAGAACATCAACTATGGGGAGAGTTACTTCCATCTTCCCTTGCCGCAACCGATCAAGTAAATCCTCGGCCGAGTGGGTCAAGGCCACAATCGAGGTAAACCCCATGGTCCCCGAGGCCCCTTTTAAACTATGCGCAGAACGAAATAGATCATTGATCAACCCGATATTATTGCCTTCCTTTTCTAATTGCAGCAAACCTGCTGCGAGCTTTTCGATTTGCTCCTGGGAATCGAGAAGATAAAACTCCAAAAATTCCCCCAAATCGACACCTAGATTTTGTTTATCATCTTGGCTCATTCAGCTCCACCCCTAACTTTTACGTCAGCCCCATGGGCACAAATATCCAATATTTTAATTCGCCATGCTTTTTATAATTCCTCCAAGCAAGGAGTAGATCGCGAAATCTTTACTCTTTCTATTTAATAATACTAACATTTTCCTATTCAAAGTGTAAATACGATAATCTGACAATATCTGTATTTTTAGTCCTAATTTTGATAGGACTTTTTTCCTATTTTAAAGAAAAGCACTCCGTATGAGCGGAGTGCTTGCCTAATTCTTCGTATAAAAACTATGAAGGAAAGTTATTTTTAATTCCAAACAATTCTTTTGAAAAAATTTTTTTCTTTAAATCTTTTAAACTCTTTGATCCACAAATAGCCCAGCGGCATCGGTTAAATTATGAAGAAGTTCCATTACCCATTTCGGCGAGGATTCTTTCATGACCTTGTCCGACTTTTGATCGATAATCCGAACCAGAATTTCTTCGGAGCCTTCCTTCTCAGAAAGCTCAAAGCGCATTCCCTTGTCGATCAAATTCATGAAGCGGTTCAGTTTATCAACGGCTTTCTCTACCTCTTCCCGTGGAATATCCTCCCGGGCATCCGGCAGTTCATCCTTACGCTCTACCACCGGGCGAGGCATATCTTTGGACCGTTCTAATTTTTGTCCGGGATAGGCATCAACAGGCATCATGGTTGTTTGCTTATTGGGTTGAATCGGTTCGATGGTGTACATCGCGTCTCCCCCCTTTTCAGACCTGCTGGATTTTTACTCCCTAGCGCATCCAGTCTCTGTGGCTAACCGCTGTTTGATTACTGCCGCCATAGGCTTCGGCCACTTGATGATGTTTCTTTACCCGTTGATGTGCCATTTGGAAACGATTCATCAGGGCTTGATTCTCTCCAGCAATCCTGGTTAGCAAACTCCGACCCTGTGGCGAAGCCTTAAAGCCCTTGTCCGGCGTCTCTTCAATTAGGTTCTGCATCCGCTCCCGCTGGTCCATTAGCTCATGAAAAAGCTCCATATCTTCACGATCGAGGAACTTCAGCATTTCCTTGGTAAGGAAAAGGTAGTCCAGCCATAAGGCTTCAGCAGTTTTTTCGGCCATGCCAGTTCCTCCTCTTGCCCTTTGTAAATGTTTTTGCTAATTTATTATTTTGCTTTTTTCAAAGCGGCAAGTTCGGACTCGATCAGCAACTGACGATGAGCTAAAATATTGATCGATTCACCCTGGATAATTTGATTAGTACTTATGCGATCCAGCTTCTTATTCATTAATTCCAGCAGACCCTTCACATCGTCTTGCTGACTTTGTCCGTATTTTTCAACTTTAGCATCCAGAGCATCTATTTTCGCGGTTAAGGTAGATTCAACCTCATTGATTCGCCCTGTTAAGGTAGATTCTACCACATCGATTCGCTCTGTTAAGGTAGATTCAACCTCATTGATTCTCTTTTCTAACTTAGACTGTCCTTGTTCTAACGCAGTTTGTCTTTGCTCTAACTTAGATTGCCCTTGCTCTAATCTAGATTGACCTTGTTCAAGACTAGTTAGTTTTTCTAACACCAGCTTTTGAAATTCTTCACCGGTCATTGCAGTACCTCCTCGCCATTGTTGCGTCTTTTCTTCATTATAGCCCACGCATCAAAGAGATAACAAGCACCTAATCTTACACAATTATCCAAAGACCCTATTTGATTTATCTTGCTGCTGCTTTGGCTTGATTGGCCAGTTTCATAGCTTCATGCCAAGTATTGCGCATCTCTTCAAGGATTGCTTTGGCATTATTTAGCTGTTGCACATCCTTTTTTATATTGCCTTCAATCAAACAATGCTCAATATATTCGTAAAGGGCCGCCCAATTCTTAGAAATCTCCATATTCATATCTAAAGTCACCATAAACTCACGGACGATATCTTGTACTCTCATATTAGAATTATGGGATTTTTGCATATCCCCTTCTTCTAAGGCTTGAATGCTTTCATTTAGGAAACGCAAGGCCCCATTATAAAGGAGTAATGTAAGCTGCTCCGGGGAAGCCGTCATAATCTGCTGGTTTTTGTAAGCGGCCGCCATTTGGGAATTTAACATATTTTCACTCCCTTTTAATTTCCACTGCTAAACATATTCGCCAGCCAGTTGCTTTGTTGACTTAATTTGCTCAAAGCTAACTCCATAGCATTAAATTGTTTATAGTAGCGATCTTCCATTTGAGCAAGGCGGTCGTTCATACGATTTAAACCTTCTTCGTAATCGCGGATTTGCTTGGCCAGAGTACTTTGCGTATCACCTTTAATGGTACCGGTGATACCTGCTGTCTCTTTAATGCTATCCATAGTTGATTTCAAGGTATCATAGAAACGCACCGCTACCCCTTGAGCATTCCGATCCTCTCCGGAAGAACTAAACAGTTTGTACACAATATCCGGGTCGGCTTCCAGAGCTGCCCTCAACTTGGTTTCATCAGGCTCAAGATAAAGCTTGCCGCCTTCCAGATAATCCCTTCCCGTGGTTATACCTATAGAAGATAAAGAATTGTATTTGCCCGCAATTCCGCTGACAGGACTCGCCACATCATTGCGCAGCTTATAGATCAGGGACTGCAGGGTGGAATCATTGCGCAGAAGACCGCTTCTCGCCATGTCCTCCCACTGAGTAATCTGAGAATCGCTCAGTGCGCCCTTCATCTCATTGGTTAAGGGCATATACTTCTTGTTTTTGACTTCATTTAGCTCTTTGTTGATCGTTTCCAGCAAGCTGTTGTACTTCTCAACGAAATCCTTAACTACAGATACGGCTTTCTCATTATCTGCCGAGATATGGATGTTGGCCTCGCCTTTTGCTTTCAGGGTGTAGGTCACGCCAAAGGCGGTAAAGGTGTTGCCGGCTTGGGTAATCTCTGTACCGTCTAACTGTACCTTAGCATTCTGGCCTTTGTTTGCTTTTATCGTTATCGTTTCTTCTTCGGTTCCTTCCTTATCTATTGCTACAACATCTAATTGTAACTTTTTTAAAAAATCCTTGCCCTCTTCACTTGTGGTTCCAGTAAAATCAATAGCCACATCCTCCCCAGAACCGGTAGTGCTTATCTGAAAGCGATCCAGGACAGCATCATAGCCCGCTTTAATATTCAAACCTGATTTGTTCAGATCACTGACAAAGTCATAGATGCTTTTAGCGGTATCTACTGTTATGGTCTTGGATTCCACCCCATCGCTGAGCATCAGATCAAAGGTTCCTTCCGCCATCTTAAGCTGGGAAGCAAGGCTGCCTTTATTGGCGTCTAAGGAGATTTTTCCCGTACTAGTAGTTTTCGCTCCCTCCGCCAGCTGGTCCACTTTAATACTGCGGCTTACATTGGCCGCGTCGGCATTAGCTGTAGCGGTAACTATGTTCTCCGCCGATGACGTCACGATCTTGGGGATTGTGGTGCTGGAAAACCGATAGTTAAAAGCTGTGGTATTGCGGAAGCTCTCTATTGTGTTGTACATGGTATTATAATCAGCTTTTTTCCACTCCAGCTGAGTTTTCTTTTGCCAGATCTTGTCATATTGCTCCCGACGTGCTGCCATCATGTCCTTAACCATTTGATCCACATCCATGCCTGACCCGCTTAAACCATAGGTACGTATTGCCATCTATAGTCCTCCTTTACGTTACATGTTACACCTTAAATCTCTCTATCTTGATCCGCTTGGTGCAAAAATCTTAACTGCTGAACTTTCTCTTTATATAAGTTATCGGATTAATCAGGATAAGACTTTAGGCCTAAAGACCTAAAGTCCTAAAATTTAAAATAAGGGACTTACTACAACTACAAATCGGTTGACTATGGCCTAATGTGCCAGGGCTTTAGATTCATACCATCTTTTTCACCCATTGGTAAAAGCTACATAGTCATCCTTATGGCGAAGACATTGCATCTCAGCAGAGCACGGAATTAAATTGAGAGGCCACTGAACCCCTTGCCTTACTTGGGTTTGGCAGCTTCTAAACGATGATGTGTCGGAAAATTAGATTGTGTTTATTTTAAGATTTCCATAATCATCCGTGGTTGCTGCTTTGCTTGGACCAATACGGCTTCGGCGGCTTGTGAGCAGGGATAGTTTTACATGAGCCATCATTTTCTTTGCGATATCGGCATCACGAGTCCTTGGCTCGGCGGTCTGCAAGTTTTCTGCCGACTGGTTTACATTCTGATAGAGGGACTCAAGGGCATTGCGTTTAGCTCCGTTGAATCCGCGGGCGGCACTTACCATAGCAATAGCATCATCAACTGTGCTAATAGCCCGATCGGCGCCGATACGGGTGATATAATCCAATCTTCTTATGCCAAAAATTTCTGTATTCATCATATATTGCGTCCCTGTTGAGACCATATTTCCGGAATTTGCGCCGACTTGCAATTTAAGATCAATTCCGCCGTCATATCTGATATCATAGGGGCCGGGATAAAACACAGTATAGGAGGCGCTGCCGCCGACACCGTCGATCGCAAAATAACCGTTTTTGCCTTGAGAATACGTCAAGGTCATAACGGTCTTAGGCCCTTGGGGCGATTAGTATAGGTGCCGCTATTACCCACACAAAAAGTCAGGGTATTCGAACTATCAAAAGTTACATCGCCGGATAGATATTCCGCACCTAAAAAATACGCACCGGAAATATAACCTGGTTTACTGTTATCATAAATAATGGACGTATGGGAAGCAGGGGAATCTATCTCAATCATGGAGCCGCCAAAGCTGTCCAGAACTTTGGTCGGCGAATGATACACCAGGCTATCCCCTTCAAAACCAACCGTTATATCAGTACCAGCTCCTTTAAATTTCTTGTTCAGAGCGTGCACAAGCTGTTCTGAAGTATAGTAGCCTGGATCTAAATGAATATCAAAGAGCTGATCCCTTCGAACTAATAAAAAAATCTCTTCATCTGCTTGCTCAAATTGATTAACGATTTCCAGTCGTCCTCTAGAAACCATGCACTGACTTTTGGATGTGCATTTTGGGAAAGATTTCTGCCGGATTGAGGATATCGTTAATGAAGATGTATCAAGCCAAAAACGACTCCAAACGTCCTATGTCAGAAATGATGTTGGACTGTTTGCTTAAAGCTGACGCTACCTATTCTTACCATAAATGAAAATTGAAATTTGACTTCCGTGAGCGCAATTGGGGAGAGAGCCTTATCATGAGCTATTATCTAATTTTGGGCTTGTAGATAGCACGAGGAGGGCTCACTCTTGGATGGTTCAAGAGGATGGTGGTCGATTATTTTCCACTGCCTGTTGCAGATCTAACTTCCGGAATTTGCCGACTCGGGCGTATTCAGCGGATTCTTACAACTTCAAAGGCCTCTTTTCCGACTTAAACGTAATTTCAAAAATCATATCTATATAGATCTATTTACTTAACTTCTTGAAAGCGTGTCTAATTTCATGGATATATTATACTTCTAAAATATTAGCCTGCTTTCTCTCCATAGCAGCCACTATCTCCTCACTTGCCCGACCATTTCCATAAAGACCTGAACAATACTCCGGCATGGGATTGTCGCGATATTTTAAAATTGCAGTAACAATAGCCTCTTTATCAGCACCTACAAGCGTATTCCAACCAATATGTACAGTCTCTACCCATTCTGTTTCATCCCGCATCGTTACACAAGGAACTTTCCAGAGATAGGCTTCTTTCTGCACACCACCAGAATCTGTCAAAATTAATTGGGCCTCTTTCTCCAGAAGGAGCATTTCCAAATAACCCACAGGGTCAATAATCTTTACATTCTTGGAAACCTTTATGTCCAAATCCTGGAGAAATTTCTTTGTACGAGGATGAACCGGTAGAACAATTTGATCATCAATTTGAGCAAAAGCCTCAATAATTTCTTTCAACCGACTCGAATCATTTGTATTTTCCGCCCTATGAATTGTAGCCAGAATGTATGACTTGCCTTTATACGGAAATCTCTCCAAAATATTGTTATGCTCCACCCTCTTGGCATGAAAAAGGAGCGCATCAGCCATAACATCCCCTGTTCTTATAACTCCCACGGTAATCCCTTCTCGAACAAGGTTTTTTACAGCTTGATCGGTTGGACAAAAAAGTAGCGTAGCCATATGATCCGTTAATACACGATTAAATTCCTCAGGCATCTTTCGATTATAACTTCGCAATCCCGCCTCAACATGAGCAATTGGGATATTAAGTTTAGAAGCAGCCAGTGCACCCGCTAAAGTGGAATTGGTATCACCATAAACGAGAACCCAGTCGGGTTTTTCCTTTATGAGAACATCTTCTACCCCTGCCAACATTTCGCCAGTTTGTCTGCCATGCCATTTTGAACCAACCTTTAAATTATAGTTTGGCTTAGAGATCCCTAGTTCCTCAAAAAAAACATCAGACATTTGATAGTCGTAATGCTGACCAGTGTGTACAATTATCTCCTCGTGCTTTCTTCTTAAAACTTCTGAAAGAGGAGCTGCCTTAATAAATTGGGGCCTCGCACCTAAGATTGTAACAATTTTCATAATTTATTTTGATTCCTTTACCAATGTTTATTGGAGCAGATCCTTTAATCCATAGGCAACTTAATACCAGCGATATAATATAAATGTAAAGAGTTATTTAAATTGACCGTTTTCGCATCCAATATTTTAACAGATTTGCTGTATCGGGCAATAACTTGCTCTATTGATGAGAAATAGCGTACATGATTGTCATCAGGAAAATTTGGGACCGAAAAAAGTACTTTTTTCCCTGGCTTTACCCTCTCTAATAACTTCAAATCTTCATTCAAATGTTCAAGGATCTCAAAAAGAATTACCAGTTCATAATCAAGATCAAATATCGAAGACTTAAACGCATCGCCGACCATAAATCGGTCCTGGAATTTGGGGTTTGTTTGCTTGGCTACAGTTATAGCCTCTTCAGCAAAATCTAATCCATAATAGTTATTAAAACCTTGATCGAATAACATATTGGCAAACTGCCCTACCCCGCATCCGATATCAATGATAGGAATATCTCTACTGAGAAAAGTCAAATAAGAAATAGCCTGTTTCCATGAATTATAATACACGCTTTTCGTGTAATGCTTATGGTAGTTTTGTCCCGCCCCCCCCTTAAGATAAAGATGGTTATAGGTATCTGCACTTATTTCCTCTTTATGATTAATAAAATGAGCAAAAATATCAGCAAAGATCCTTGCTAAATGCCTCCGTTCATAGATGTAGATATCATCATTAGACAAGTAGTTTCGCTTCGTGTTTTTTTGCCAAAGTTTATATTCTTTTAAAATCTCTTTCTTGATCTTTTTATTTTCTGACTCCAAAACGCAAACGCCATGGCCAGTTTCTAATAAAAGCAAATCGACTACCCCTTCATAAGGGGCAAAGGCCAGTATAGGTTGATTGCACCGTAAGTAATCAAAAACTTTTCCTGTGTAACATCCTCGGAATTTATTATCACTGCCAATCATGCAAAAAAGCAAATCAGCATCCACGCAAAATTGAAGTGCTTCTCGGTGTGCAATGTAGCCTAATGCCTCAATACTTTCTTCAAGCCCATATTCCAAAGTTTTTTTGGTTAGATTCCTATCGCCCGGTTCGACACCGATAATCCTGAAGAGAAGCATATTTTCATCTACTTCCCCTTCTTCGATTAATTCACGAAGCGCATGGAGCAGAGGCGCTATGTCTCTATACTTGCTATAAATAATTCCGCTGTAAACAATTGTAAACTTATCATTAGGCTCCGCTTTCTGCAATACTTGCGCGAAATCTTCCTCATCATAACCATTAGTAATTGAGGTTACTTGATGTTGCTCAAGACCATATGTATCTATATAATTCTGCCTCGCATAGTCAGATATTGTTATTGTATGACTTGCACACGTCACAATACGTTTTTCCAAGCAATACAAAAGTTTATGGTATGGATTATTTCCAAGATCAAAATCAAAATAAGGATTATTGACCCACTCGTCACGGAAATCTGCAATCCAAGGAATATTGTATTTCTTTTTCAGATAGTATCCAACCAAATGAGCCGCATGTGGTCCTGAGGTCGTATAAAGGAGATCAAACTCATGTAAATCCATTTTTTGTTCAATATATTGCACTGCTTGATAAGCCCACCATAAAGTGTTATCTGGAAAGGTAAGCAAACTCTCTAATGTATCGTTTTGTTTACTCAATTGGTTTATCATGGATAAAGCTGTTTGATCTCCCCATAAAGTCGTTGATAAAAATTCCAACAATTTATTGATATCGTCTCTATTAATTGTCGCTTCCTGATGCCCGCTAAGAGGATCGGGCAAACGGTGTACCCGGACTATTTCCGGCACTTCCTGTAACAGGCTTTCATCAGAAAAATCCCACCCTTTCTGGGGTTTATCTGCTGATATAACCGTTGGGTACCATTGATTTTCTGGCAGATATTTAGCAAGTTTTAGCGAACGAAAGACTCCCGAGCCGGAAAGGGGCGGAAAATAATAAGCGACCATCAGTACTTTGCGATTCCCCCGTTCATGAAGCCCTATTTGAATTTCATTTTTTAATTCCTGAATCTCTTCAGGACAAGTAAAGTTTTCTTGTTGTTCGCATTTTTCAATCCAGCCGAGAGCTTGCGCATAATTCTGTTGGCAAAATGCGGAATATGCAGCATTATACAGAAACTCTACGTTATTGGGTTGTTCTTTCAAAGCCCTCAGGAAAAAAGAATCAGCTCTTTCATACATTTTGCCGTAAGTGCAGATTACCCCAACTATATTTAAAATATGTGGATGCTTTTTTTGCTCATCCGTTAGCTGATCTATCAAATCTAATGCCTGCTCGTATTCCCTAGATATCACCAGCTGTTCAATATATTCTATATAATCCATAAATTCCGCTCTCCAAATCCAAATTTATACATCAGGTTTAAAATTCACTCTAACAATTACATGATTATAAAGCTATTATAAAATAGCTTCCCTGTCCCGTAATATTTTGGTGGCCCGTGCTCTCGCACTACTGGGCGTATCCAGCCTGCCTATATTCCACCGCAAATATTCATAAATATCGTTAGCACTGTAGCCTGCCTCATAGGCCTTGATAAAAGCCTCGATGGCTGCGATAGGGCTATTCAGGCGGTGAAGGCAATAACCTTGATTATAATATAAAACCGGATGCACCAGCATGCCTGCGTCCAAAAAGCTTTGCACCGCATCATTGTAATAAGCAAGGGAGGCCTGATAATGCCCTTCCTGTAAAAACAGATGGCCAATGACAGCTGCTATGTCATTTGGGAATTGGTCTGCCAGACTAAAAAGCTTTTGCCTTGCAGCATCATCCGCCCATAAGATAAAGGTGCGTGCCAGTTTAATAAAGGCGGCTTTGTCCTCTTCGTCAAACAGTATGATGTTCCCTTGGTATGCTTTAAGAATCTTGGCATAGTCAAACGGCAGTTGTTCGATGGCCTTTGCCATATAAGCATCGTTGCCGCTTAAGGCTGCCGCCGTGGCCGCTACCAGCGCCAGACGCTCATCCTTATCCTTGGCATAGCAGTCCAATATGGCGGCGAAGGCCTTCTCATAACGCCCGTTAGCCACCAGCATTTGCAGCACTACATAGTCCTCTTTCGGGTATTTTTTCTCCCTTAGGGTTGTATAGTAAGCCAGCACCTGAGGCACGGCATGGTTGACCAGGCTCGTTGCCAAAAAGTCCAGATCGGCTTCATTGTCAAGGTCATATAAGGTATTCATAAAAGAAACGATCTCCTCAAGCGGCTGTGAGCGGATCATCTTTATGAGACGGTCAAAAGCGGTTGCCTCGTACTTGTCCCACTTTAAGGCTTCCAGATAATAGCCGATGGCCGTGCCGAGGTCACGCTTAAATTCACTGATAACTCCCAGTATATTGTACAGGCTGCCCAGATTCGAGGGCATGAGATTTATTTCGATATCCTCATAGTTTTCCTGTAATTGCAATGTTTGCTGCGCTTCAAGCCGGGCGGCATCATAGCGTCTGTCATCAAATAAGAGTTTGGCTTTATAGAAATGAAAAAAGGGTTGCTGCGGGAATTTGTCGATAGCAATAACCACTTCTTCCATAACCTCACTGACGGGATAGTTCAATTTCGTCATGGCATCAATCAAAATACCGTGTACCCGTACATTAAGGTTACTCAATTTGACGCCGGTAGCCATGAACAAGCGGATATAGCGAATGACCTCATCGAACTCGCCCAAAGAAAAATAAGTGTCTGCAATGTAATAATAATATTCCGGCTTGGCCGCGGTATCGCCGTCCAGCTGCTTCTTGAGCAGTGCCAGGTTCCTCTCCGCCTTCTCCTTACCAATATTGTCTGAATAGCCGGTGTGATGAATGAGGAGTTCCCGCCGATCTGCCAAATGAACCTGTAGTTTAGCCCCTTTGCGGTGGTAAGCGAGTTCTTCATGAATGGGGTTAGCATAACGAAGCAGTTTGTCGTTTCTAAATATCCGCACATGGATAATTTCACTGGTGGTTTTCCCACTGATTTCATCAATGTTGAGCATCCGGCAGGCTACGCCGCCAAAATTCTTGTCCAACTTTTGTAAAAAAGGGCGCAGATTGCTGCCGGTGCCGTTTGCGAAATATTCATCAGCATCCAAAAACACAATCCAGTCGCCGTTGGCCTTGGAAAGGGCATGATTTTTTGCGGCGGCGAAATCGTCAATCCAGGTAAAGTGGAACACCTTCGCGCCCAAACTTTGAGCAATGGCTACCGTCCGGTCGGTGGAACCGGTGTCCACGACAATGATTTCATCCACTGCCTTGCGATAGCTTTCGATACAGCGGGCGATTACCTTCTCTTCATTTTTCGCAATCATACAGGCTGAAATCTTCATTCTGCTGTCCCCTCTTATGTTTAGGATTTTGTTTTTCCAAATCTATTAAAATAGAAGCCAGAGTATACACTCTGGCCCCTATGCGTAAAGAACTATCAAGGATTAACGGAGAAGCTGCAGCACACCTTGAGGTTGTTGATTGGCTTGCGCCAGCATAGCTTGAGCAGCTTGGGAAAGAATGTTGTTCTTCTGGAAGTTCATCATTTCCTTCGCCATGTCTACGTCGCGGATCCGTGATTCAGCAGCAGTGAGGTTCTCACTGGAAGTGCCCAGATTGTTGATGGTGTGTTCCAGACGGTTCTGGATGGCACCCAGCTTGGAACGCTCCGCCGATACTGTTTCAATGGCATTATTGATGATGGAAACAGCGGCGGTCGCTTTGTAATAATCATCAACTTTCAGCGCATCGCCCGAACCATCGCGAACTTTAAGATCCGATGCTCTCATCGAATTAATGCCGACCATAATATTTTGACCGCTATTGGCACCAATCTGCATACTGAAAGAATCGCCAACATTAGTTGATTGGTCTATTTTTGCCTTTATGCCAATCGTGATGCTTTCACCATATGACATGCTGGCCAAATTACCACTAAGAGTAATTGTCGAACCACCAATCTTAATTTCATTGCCGCTAATAGTTGCAGTAGTAGGTAACTCTCCTGCAATGTAAATACTTAAATCTCCAGTAGCAGTACCGGTGGAACCCGGAACACTACCCTTGGTGATGATAATAACACCGCTTGAAGCTAAAGCTGTTGGAGCACCACCAGCATTAATCTTGATGTCTTGCTTTGTGTTGCTCTGGAGGGTAACTTGAGAAGCTTCGGCATCCACAAGACCTTTTTTATCACCGTTCAAAAGCTTCTGGGTATTGAACTCGGTGGTGTTGGCAATCCGGTCGATTTCATCAGTTAACTGCTTGATTTCCTTTTGGATTTCACCCCGGTCTACGGTGGAGTTGGTATCGTTGGAAGCTTGAACAGCCAGCTCACGCATCAGTTGGAGAATGCTGTGGGTTTCGTTCAAAGCGCCTTCAGCAGTTTGGATCAGGGAGATGGAATCCTGAGCATTACGTCCGGCTTGGTCTAAACCACGGATTTGACCGCGCATTTTTTCGGAGATCGCCAGACCTGCAGCATCGTCACCGGCACGGTTGATGCGGAGACCGGAAGAGAGCTTTTCCAAAGATTTGGAATTGTTGGTGTTGTTGATAGTCAGTTGACGGTAGGTGTTAAGCGCCGACATATTGTGGTTAATAATCATAGGTTTACTCCTCCTTGATTGTGATGCCGGGCATCCTTGCCCGTGCATTTTCAATTACGCGGGTATAGAACTTCTACCCTCCGGCCGGTGTGGGGAGAAGTGTTCTATTTTCCTGCTTACTTTTTATATCGTTAGATTTAAGGGTTTCCCTTAGGGCGATTACTACCGAT